>CAMWNQ010000030.1 GCA_947175655.1 uncultured Clostridia bacterium
TCATCATATTTTTTTACAGGTAATATAGATAATTATATATTTTCTTTATGTGAAAAAAATGCATTGTCTGAAAAATTTGATATATCATTAACTGACAGCAAAAGTTTGTTAAAATCTGTGATTTAGTATAGTTTCAAGAATAAATTCCGAAAAAACAGTATTGCTACAGATTTTTATATTCGGATTTTTCAGGACTGATGCTGTTTCTGAATCCGGAACTATTGCCATATCAGCATTTTCAAGCATAGGATAATCAATAATACTGTCTCCGGCAGATATAATATAGTTATATCTATATTTTTCTGCAAATTTTTTCACAGCAAGTCCTTTATTTGCAAACGGAGGAAAAAAATAAATTTTTCTTCCGGAATACTGGGTTGTCAGATTAGTTAGTTCTGAATATTTTTCGGCATAATATCTGACATCGGAATTTTCTTCACAGTATGCAAAGAGATACATTCCATCTACAATTTTGACTTTTAAAAAATCACTGGTATCTATTATTTTTTTATATAAACTTTCGACTTCTGAATAATATCCCTCTGTATTTTCAAGATACACTGGGATATTGTTTTTTAAAGTGATACTTCCATTTGTTACAAGGGAATATTCCGGAGTATAATCCTTATGCCAGTTAATTCTGGAATATTGTTCAATTGAGCGTGTAGTAACCGGAAGAAGAGTGATATTATTTGATTTATAAAGTTCTTTAAGAAAATAATCTGTTCTTGGAGTTATAAAACTTTGTTGTTTTTCATTGAAAATCTCAATACAGATGTCATTTTTCAGCTTATGTCTGTGAGAATGTATAAGTGTGTTGTCCAAATCACAGGCAAATAAAATTTTTTTCATTTTATCTCCTTTTAATTTTGTATAAGTTTAGTTATCTGCCATATTTTTTATAAGACCACAGGCTTTATAATTTCTTAACGGATATACTTCAAGTTCAACATTTTTTTCCTTTGCAAGCTGATATATATGTCCCAGATGCTCGTAATCATCAAGACTATGTACAAGCATTTTATATGGAACACGTCTCAGAAGTACCCTTGTAGCCTCACCAATGCTTGGTTTGATAAGGTTTATATCTTTTATATTGAATTTATCTGATATTTCTACAACTTCTTCAAGACCGTTTCTCAGATTATTTTTATTTTCATCTTTTAAATCATAATCGGAAAAATCGAAATCTTTTTCAATAGTATCTATAAACTGATATGTTAAGTCTTTATTTTCAAGCTCTTTATAATACATAGCACCGTGAAAGTCATTGGCTGATATTATATCATTTCTTAAAAAGGTACGGCTCATAAGTCCAGAAACTGTTGAATTAAGACAAGAACTTGCAATTAAAAAATCATCGTGAGTACCGCATTTTTCGGCGATATTTGCAGGGTCAGAGAGAACTGCCAGTCCGGAACTTACTTCCGGATAATCTTTTATTGCCTCGGAAAGTTGTCTTTGTATTGCACCTTTTCCAGTCCAGCCATCAATAAACTGTATTGAATCGGGTGTATGATTTTTCAGTATAAAGTTCATTGCATTTTTATCTATACCTCTTCCTCTGATTATTGAGATTGTATAATGCGGAACGTTAATTTTGTATTTTAATTCGATATAATGCTTTATCAATACACCTATTGAAGTTCCGGCACGTGCAAGTGATACAAGAGTGATATTGTTTTTCTTTTCAAAATAAATTTTTTCAGACACTGTTCTTACAGCATCAGCAGTAATTTTTGAATATCTTTTCAGAGCATCACAGTACGCTTTAAAGTATTTTTCTGACGGTTCGTATTCAAGCGGAAGCATTTCACAATAGTGAGTACCGTTTTGTATAAATATTTCACGTTCTTTTGCCGGTAAAGGTGTAACAAGTCCCGTTATGTCTTTTAATAGTATGATTACATCTTCTTTATGATATGAAGTTTTCATTTTTTACTCCCTGAATATAAAAATTTTTTCGCATTTATGATATTTTAACACTTTTATAATTGCAGAAACTGATTTGATATTATAATTATTGCTGTCTGTTGTAATTATAGCAGAATCGTAATGTTTGAGATTATATATATAAGTTTCACGGTTTTCATCATAAAAGCTTGGGATTTTATATCCCTCATATATTGGATATTTATTTTCATTGCATATACCTATAGGACTTCTTGTTGTTGAGTGACAGCATATGCTGTTATATTTTCCCGAATCTTCCAAAACTTTTCCAAGGATTATTGATTGATACATAAACTCTTCTGTTCCAAGAACAAGAATATCACCACTTATTTTATTTCCGATTTTTTCTGCTATTGTTTTTGAGATTTCAAGACATTTATTTTTATAATCCTTTATGTTTACTCCGGTTCTTGCATCTTTAAGGGAAGGGAGTGAATATTCACAAAAATCATGTTCAACACATACATTCATCAAATCTTCAGCACTGGTTATATGAATATCTTTTACTTTTTTTTCACAGTCTTCATTTTCAATTTTCAAAAGATATTCGCATTTTATATCATTATCCGAAAGTTTCTTCATATTTTCATCAGATACACGATTTATAATAGAGGCACATATAATTTCCTTATTTTTAAATGCATCAAGCTGATTTCTGAGTTGATTTATAATATTTATTAAAGTTTTTCCGGTTGAAATTTCGTCATCTATAAATGTTACAGAATTTGTATTATCAAGAAATTCATTAAGATTAATGGTAGAAAGTTTTTGTTCTGTAGCGTGACTATGTTCCTCAAGAAATTCAATAAAATTGTCAGATTGCAGATTTTCTCTTGTTGTATGTATATAATTGCAGTTTTCATCAAAACATGATGCAACTACTGCCCCTACAGCTGTAGCTGTTTCTGCAAATCCTATTACAAGCCTGTTATCAGGATATTTTTCAAAAAGTTTTGTTCCAAGCGTTTGCATCATATTCAGGGCCTCTGATGGACTTACTGCCATATGTTTTGCCTGAAGAGGATTTACAAGAAGATAACTTCTTTTGCTGTTATTATATCTCTTTGCGAATTTCAGTATTTTATCAGCTGTATACTTAATATTATTTGACTCCATATATATCTCCCATTATTTTTATATGCCTAGCCCATTTTGAATGACATTTTACTTCATTCATTCTTGAACCGTCTGAACTTTTTTTAACTCCAAGATTATTTTGTCTCCAGTTTAGAATTTCAACAGCATCATCATAATCACTTTTGTTTACTTTCATACTTTCATATATTATCGGAAGTTGTGACGGATGAATTGCTGTTTTTCCAATAAATCCATTGAGTCTGTCAAGTATAAGTTCATTTTTCAGACCTTTTGCCCATTGATCTTCCGGATTATCTCCAAAGTATTCCCATACCGGAGCAGATACTATATATTCTGATGCAAATACGTTTATAATATCAACCAGAATATCTCTTATAACACCAATATCATATATGCTTTGATTGGCTGAACGACGTAAACCATATATATTGCTGAAATCATTACCGCCTACCCTTATATTTAAAACATACTCCTTGATGCGGTTTAATAAATCCCGCACTTCAAGAAGTACATTAAGGCGTGTAGCTTTATATGCTACCATATAGCTTTCAAGTATTGGCATTATATATAATTTATTTTTTCTGTTCTTGTTGAAATTTACTATCAGTTCTTTATATTTCATACCGTTTGACAAATCAAATTTAGGTAATATATATCCTGTGACTATATCTTCATTATCACCTAAAAGATTATGGACATATTCAAGATGTCTTGGATTTCTTATTCTTACAAATATAAAAGGCAAATCACCAGTATTGTTTTCCTTAATAAATTCAAGCATCTGAACAAGTGAGTTTTCGGCATCACTTAATGCATTATCCATTATAGAATCTTCAAGACAGAATGCTACTGATTTGAGATATGGATAAGTTTTATTTATAATTTTCTGTGCCACACTGATATTTATTGCCGGTGCATAAAGCAGACCGGCAAGTTTATATGGCAAGATTTCTGAATTATTCTCCGTCATTGTTTATTAGTCCTTTCTTTTGTTTAATCTTCTATTTCTATTCCATAGCTTTCACATAATTTTTTTAAACCGTTTGTATATCCTGAGCCTATGCAGTTTATTTTCCATTCATTTTTATAGTGGTATATTTCAATACACACAACAGTTTTTTCAAGGCTGAGATTTTCAAGTCGAAATTCATATATCTGATTTTCATTGCTAAATATTTTTATAACAGGGGATTTGACAGAATAAAAATTAAGTGATTTATCTTCACCGTAAATAGAGAGACAAATGGCAATTTTCTGATATTTAGCATTGACTTTTGAAGGATTTACAGTGATAACAGGATTTCCGTCTTTATTTTCAACTTTTGTAGAACCGTCTGAAGATTCCGGATTGCTGAAAAATACTAAATCTTCATCTTTTACGGCTTTTCCGTTTTCATTGAGCATAAAGACATATCCATCAATATCCATATTTTTATTTAAGGAATCCTTTGAAAATACAAATTTAATATTTTCATTTGCATATTGACCTATACTTAAACGCTGACCTTTGCGAAGAATCTGAAAATCATTATTTATAATTTCAACATCATTTGTATTGATTGTGTTATTATTGTTATTGTTGTTAATTTTATCATTATGCTTTGGAGCAGATGAAACAGCTTTACCACTCAGATAAATACGTCTCATAACTCTTGATTTTATAAATATTTCTCCATAAAGAATAGTGTTGTCTTTCATAGGATTGATTTTAATCTGGATAATATTTTTTCCTTTTTTAAGTGTTTCAGGATATATTTCAACACTATTGATATTATTTATTATTTCTGCATCGTCAGCAGATATTATTTCGGAAGTAAAATTATTTTCAGTGTCAGCAGAAAATTCACCTAATGATATTACTGATGGCAAAGACCATTTTTCAGGTTCAGACAGAAGTCCTCTGATATTTCCTTTAACTTCGGTATTTTCAAAAATCAGGTCAGAAAATTCAGTATCAACAGCAAAATAATTATTAACGTTATTTTCGTCTCCGGTAACTTCTATTCTGATGTTTTTTATTGTTACTCCGGAAGATTTTACTATAAGTACAGGTCCTTCAGATGCCCACAATGTAGACATACTGCCGTCAAGAATGCAAGGCTTATCTATTATAAGAGGGCCTTCGTGTTCACCGATATCAAGTTTTTTTATATTTTCCATAGCATTATTTTTTTCCTGCAACCCATCTCATATTCCAGTTAAAGGCTCTGTCCATAGGCTCATGATTTGAGAAAAATTTTACAATCTTTTCAACACTGAAAGTTTCATTATTGCAGTTTTCAAGCATAGCTATTGCACACATAGTCAAATTAGAGCCATATTCATCCATTTTTACGATAATATCAGGACTTCCAGGGCATTTAACTGTTACAACACCTTTTGCCTGTTTCCAATTTACAGCACCATCATATATAAAAGTATATATTAAAATTCTCTTAATCTGTGAAATCATATTGCCGTTTATCCTGAGATTTTCACCGCCTGCTATTGCACCTGTACGGTCATCACCATCAAGAGCAATATAAGGGAAACTGTTAAGACTTCCGAAAGCATTTCCAAGAGCCTGTACACATCCTTTTCTGCCATCTTTCATTTCATATAGACATCCTAAATCCAAATCAATGTCACGTGACATAAACGAAAAGAAATTTTTCGGTGGTTTGCTCCAATTGAGATTTATAAGTATTTCTCCAAGTGAATTGCCTTTTTTCTGGAGATTTACTTTCTGACCCTTACGCAGTTCAACTTTGGCAGGCATCGGAGACGGAACTGGTGTTGGCGTTGGATTTGATTTTTTAATATCAGGCATTGGAGCTGGTGCAGGCTTTGGAATTAGCTTAGGTACAGGAGCAGTTACTTCAAAGCCATTATATAATTTAAAAAGGTCATTAACGCCGTCTTTAAATCCGTTTGCTATTACAGCAATACGCCACACATCTTTTTTATATATTTCAACAGTTATAATTGCTTTTTCAGAATGAAAATCACTTCCGACAAAGTTAAGTTCAAATGTTGTATTATTATTCTGATTTATTCTGACCTTACAAGCTGTAATATCAGACATTGTATTACTGTTATTGATATTTATAGTAAATGAGAGTTTATTTACTGACGGGGAAAGATTATTTAATGAGATATTGAATTTGTCCTTTGCAGTATATTTTAATGCATTGTCCGGAGAAACAGTTTGATTGGCAAATATCATATATTTATTATCCAGAAGTTTTCCAGATTCATTCAATGCAAAACATCTGCAATTATAATCAGATATTCCATTTATAGTCATATCTATTTCAAAATCGCTGTTTATATTTATATATTTTTCGAGTTTATCTCTGAATCCACGTTGAAAATTCATAACAAAAAATCCTTTCTTAGAAAAATGGGGGAATCTTTTAAGAGATTCCCCCTGTTGTAATTAATACTGAATATTGATGATTATACGTTTACGCCATAAGCTTTGCCAAGAGCAGCAAGTCCGCCCTGATAGCCTGAGCCTACTGCGTTGAATTTCCATTCGCCATTGTTTTTGTAAATTTCACATACTACAATAGCTGTTTCAATTGAAAATTCTTCAACAAGGTCAAATTTAAGAACTTCTGTGCCTACTGTGTCGTTTTCATTTGCCATACGTGCTACACGAACATAAGCATTTGATACCTGTCCGAAATTCTGACCTCTTGCCTGTGCATCATAAATAGTAACAGTAATTGCAATTTTCTGAACATCTGCTGGAACTTTTGAGAAGTCTATAATAAGAACTTCATCATCGCCGTCGCCTTCACCAGTAAGATTGTCGCCGAGATGTTCAACTGATTCAGAAGTATGTTTTAAATTGCTGTAGAAAACGAAATCTTTTTCACTTGAAACTTTTCCGTTTTCACCGAGAAGGAATGCAGCGGCATCAAGGTCAAATGCAGAACCTCCATCATACTTGTTTGTGTCCCAGCCAAGACCTACAAGAATTTTTGTGAGTCCTGGATTTGTTTTTGTAAGGTCAACTTTCTGACCTTTCTTTAAACTGATAGCCATTTTGATAATACCTTTTTTCTGTTACAGGCTTAAAAAATACCTGCAACAGAAATCCTTTCTTGATTTTTTTATAAATGATTGTTATTTGGATGCTGATTTAACTATAAACTTTCTGATTAAGTCAACCGGAACAATGAGGATTGCCATAACGATTACAAAAATCCATTCTTTAACATTAAGACCGAAGCAACTGAGAATTACTCCGCCACAGTAGGTCATAATTATCTGTACAATTGTAATTGCACCCATTACTTTGAGGAATCCCTGATTTTTTCCGAGGTTGTCAAAAAGATTTATTTTTTCTGTTCTTGCATTAAATGCGTTGAATACAGAAGTAAGAATAAAGAATGCGAAATATCCGGTCAGGAGATATTTATTGCCGTCATCAGGTCTGAAAAAGTCTTTTGCAAAAGTAGTTAGTATAAATATAAGGCTCATTGCAAAAGTCCAGACCGCACCAACAATAATTTCACTCCACATAGTTTTACTTACAATATGCTCATCACGGCGTTTAGGTTTATCATTCATATATCTCTGAAGAGCAGGTTCTCCGCCGAATGCAAGGGCTGCAAGGGTATCCATAACGAGGTTTACCCAGAGAATCTGAGTGATTGAAAGTGGATTTGCAATGCCAAGGAGCGGTGAAATAAATGATATGAGAACCGCTGCAACGTTTATAGTAAGCTGAAATACAATAAACTTTCTGATACTATTGAATATTGTACGTCCATAAAGTATAGCTTTTTCAATTGAATTGAAGTTATCATCAAGTATAACGATTTCACTTGCTTCTTTTGCAACCTCAGTACCTCCACCCATTGCAAAGCCTACGTCTGCACGTTTAAGAGCAGGGGAGTCATTAACGCCGTCACCTGTCATACCTACAACAAGATTAAGTTCCTGTGCAACACGTACAAATCGGCTCTTATCAGTCGGAAGTGCACGGGCTACGACACGGATATCAGGAAGTTTCTTTTTAAGTTCATCATCTGAAAGTTTTGCAAGTTCATCAGAAGTGAGAACAATTTCATTTTGATTTCTGAGAAGTCCCGCTTCCTTTGCAATAGCCATAGCAGTTTCTCTTCTGTCACCAGTAATCATTATAACCTGAATGCCAGCTTTCTGAACCTGTGCAATAGCTTCAATGGATTCTGGTCTTACTTCGTCACGTATGCCAACAATACCTACAAAAGTCCAGTCACCTTCTGGAAGTGCATCATCTGATATAGCAGAATCGCATTCAGCGAGTGCGAGAACTCTTATTGCACGTCCAGCCATTTCATCTATTTTAGCAGATATTACAGCCTGTCCCTGAGTGAATGGCATTTTTTTGCCGTTTTCGTCATAATAGAATTTACATTTGCTTATAATTTTTTCTGGAGCACCCTTAATGAGTGAGAGTTTGTAATCTCCGTCAACAGTTGATGCTGAATATTTATTTGTACTGTTGAATGGGATACTGTCTTTTACAGAAACATTCAAATCTACTGATTTTCCTTTTAAGAAACCAAGTAATGCTCTTTCAGTCGCATTACCGCCGACAACTTTATCACCACTCAATACAGCACTTGTATTATGCTTGACGCTCATATAAAGAAGTTTATTGAGTTCACCTTTTACTTCATCAAATGACTTTGAAGATTTACCGCTTCCGTCAACAAATTCAACTACTTCGAGCTGACCTTTTGTGATAGTACCGGTTTTATCACTGAAAAGAATATTTATACTTCCGGCAGTTTCAATACCTGATATTTTTCTTACAAGTACATTTTCTTTAAGCATTTTGCCCATATTTTGTGCAGAAACAATAGCAATCATAAGAGGAAGTCCTTCCGGAACAGCCATAACTATAATAATTACGGCAAGCATTATAGCCTGAACAAGGTCGTTAACAGGAGTCATCCAGTTTGAGAAATATTCAGCAACAGGTAAATCACCTAAGAATATTCTCTGAATCATAAATGCTACTGCTATTGCAATACCACCAATATATCCGAAAGTGCTTATCTGATTTGCAAGCTTTCCGAGTTTGAGCTTGAGAGGAGTTTCACGGTCATCATCAATCTGAAGTTCCTTTGCAATCTGTCCGTATACTGATTTATCGCCTACTGTGGTTACTCTCATAACAGAGTTGCCGGAACATACTACAGAACCTCTGAATACTTTATATTTATTGAGAAAGTCCATAGCTTCATCAGTATCCTGATAATTATCTGGTATAACGATTTTTTCTGCTTCTTTTGATTCACCGTTGAGTACAGATTGGTCAACCTGAATATGTCCGTCAATTATAACGCCATCAGCCGGAACTTTATCACCAGACTGAAGAAGAACACAGTCACCCACAACTATAGTATCAATCGGAATTTCTACAATTTCACCGTTTCTGTAAACCTTGCATTTAATCTGTGATGCTTCTTCTTGAAGTTTCTGGAAGGCATTTTCATTTCTGTATTCTGAAAATGTTGATACAAGTGTTGCAAGAAGTACAGCAAGTGCTATTCCGACAGATTCATACCATTCTGTCTGCCCTAAAAATGCAAATATAACATTGATAATAAGAGCAACACATAAGATTTTAATCATAGGGTCTCCGAAATTGCCTTTAAGCTTTTCCCAGAAACCCTCAGATTGCTTTTCAGTCATACGGTTATCGCCGTATTTTTCTTTTGACTCACGAACTTGTTCATCATTCAAGCCTTGAATTTTCATAATTTAATCCTTTCAATTACTAAAATAGTTAATTATTTTCCTGCCGTAACAGAAATAAGGAAACCATTTTCTTCACTTGATGCTCGGAAAACAGCACCATCACTTAATGATACAGCATGTCTGGCCGGCACAAGATTTCCGCTTGGAGAAGTCATACCCTTAACACAATAATTTACAAGAATCCATTGTCCCTGATATTTGCAGGTATATGCCTGTAAATCACGGTCTGCTTTCTCGTCCGGAAAGACATCGGAAAATATATGCCATTTAAAAAGAGGCATATTATCATAAACATCTATAACTCCGCAGTCAATCCACTGTCCGCATTTTCCTCTGAGCTGTTTTTTCAGATGAAGTCTGATAATATCATCTTTTTTAACACTGTGTTCACAGAAAGGACAGACAGCTTTGTTAGTATCGTGGAGTATGAACCATTCGGCAAGACAGTTTGGATTTTCACATTTATGAAGTAAATCCCACGTTTTTACCAGACCTTTTTCCCATTCCATAGCAGTTGGTCTTTCGCTTGGATTATGAAGTCCGTCTACAAAAGCTCTTATAAATAAATTTTCAAGGTACGGCCCTAAGTCTTTTATAGTAACGCCGAGTTCTTTCGGACGGTTGCTTGTATCATAGGGATTTTCTATAAATGTTGCTTTTGACCCTAATGCGAGGAAATCATCTTCTTCAGCTGATTCAGAAGAATATATCTTTGGGCCAATAAGAGGATGTCTTAAAAGCAGATACTCATATATAAGTACTGACATAGCGTGCAGGTCAGTATAGGTGCTTGGAGTTTTACGATTTTCATCGTCAGCTGACATTCGCATAGATTCAAGAACTTCAGGAGCAATATATCCTCTTGTTCCTGCGACTTCTGGCGGAAATATTCCAGGTACTACAAGGGAATCGATGTCGATTACCACACAATCTCCTGAACTTGGGTCAATCAATACATTATTGCACGACAAATCAGAATGAGCAAGTCCAGCCTGATGAAGTCTTCTTATTGACCTTGCAAGCGATATTGACATCTGTAGCATTGAACGGAAATTCCCACATTCTTTTTCTGAAAGATATTTTCTGTTTTTTGAAGTAAACCAATTACTTTTTTTATCTTTTCCGTTTAAGTCTATAAACTCAGAAGAATCTTTGTCAAAAAAGAAATTTTCAGGATATGCCGGACATACAATGCCGAATTCCGGATATTTTACAATAGCAGTCGGCCAGCAGAATTTTTTAAGGAAATAACTTGCTGATTCTTTTGTATTGCCGTTTGCACCTCCGTCTTGTTCAGAAAGAGTGGGATTGTATTTTCCTATTATGCGTTCTATGCGTTTTTTTACATTTGGATTGTTTGCCGTATCGGGGTCGTTGAAGAACTGAATAACATAGGACTTGTCAGGAGAAAAGTATGTGTACTTCATACCGCCTTTAGGAGGATTATCAGTTATCACATACTGTAACTTAGTACCATTTTCAAGAATGGCTTCTGCTATTTTATCCATTTATTATTCCTCCTGAAATCTTACGATTACAAGAGTTCTGTCATCAAATGAACCTCTTTCAACGTAGTTATCCAGCCAGACTTCAAGTTTATTATTGCCATAATCAGTCTGGTTTAATTCATTAGCTTTTTTATTTACAATCGAAAGCAAACTTCTATATTTTGATAAAAAATCAAGTGAAATTCCCAGTTCAGAACATATTCTGTTCACATAATTGAGATAGATTACTTTTTTATCCTTTACAGAAGGATATCCCACAGGTTCAGGGATATTTCCATTGAATTCACAGATAATATCTTCCATATCATTTTTGGGAACATTATCTTTTATAATACCATTTGCTATCAGGTCAAAATAAAGTCTGAGCATTTCAGTCTGATTTGGGCAGTAGTCATCAGCTATGCCATCAGTCATTATGAGAATAGAATCTACTGTACTTTTTGAAATTTTGGTACGGTTTTGAAGATTTGCCAGATTTTTCATTTTTGGAGAAGTAATGAAATCCGTTTCACCGGCAAAATCTCCGCTATCCGGCACACCCATAAGCTTTACAGCATTTTTTTCCTTATTTATAATTGCAATCATACCGTCACCTATCTGACAGCTTATTACAATGCATTCTCCAGTAAATTCATCAATAGGAATTATAATTGCAGTAAGAAGAGTTGCAGAAAAATCAGTCAGTCGGAGTTCACGTTTCAGAAAGTCCGGATATTCATCAATAGTACAATGCGATTTAAAGGTGTTTTCCACAGCTTCACATGCATTTATAACTGACTGTTGGATTATGCCTGATAAAATCCCGCATACGCCTAAAAATTCCGGATTATCAACCGATAAAAAGAGTTTTTCTAAAATTTCTGGATTACCCTTGAAATTTTTCTCCAAAAGATTTATCATAGAAGATGTGGCATTTATACAAGCAGTTTTCGCACCAATTCTTGAAAATGCTTTTGAGCCTGCACCATCAGAAACAGCAATACATAAAATTTTATCATATTGAGCTGTTTCAAACCAGTCGTCACAGTTAGTACCTTCGTGCTTATGTTTTTTGCCTCTGGTTCGTGATGCATTAACCTGAAAAGGAAATATATTTTTCTGATAACTGATATATTCAGGATAAGGGGAAGGCTCATTTTCTGGAACGGGCTTGTACTGCCAGATATTTGCAGTATATTCAGTAACTTCATCACTGCTGATAAATTTCTTTGATACTTTTTCAGATTCAGGAGCATCAGTGTTTTCTTCTGGAGTATTAATATCCGGATTTGATATATTATTATTTTGAATATGTTTCTTTATATAATCATCAGTATCCTGTCTCATTTTTTTAATGAAGTCATTGTCCTGATTATCAGAAACTTTCTCCATTTCTATATTTCCGGAATTTTCAGAATTATTGTTGGTATTGATATTAGTATATTTATCAATATTCTTGTTGATGTTTTCCTGCATTTCGTCTATAATTTTTTTAGTTGACTTTAATTCATTGTTTTCGGTCATTGCTTGCTCCTTTCATTAAGGAACTATAACAAATCCTTGAGGAGGCGGAGGAAGCTCAATAGCACCACCTGGTTTTTCATCAAGTTTGCTTGAAGATGTCTTAATTGAACTTGATACCCAAGCAAAGAATTTTGCCAAATCTCCAGAAGAGAGATTGTTCATCATTAGAACATTATTTGTAATTTTCTTTAAATATTCTGTCTTTGCATTTGAGCCTGCTGCACATGCAATGATGTTTGCAGTATGAATATTTTTAAGTTCTTCACAGGCTTTATTGAAAGTTTCAATATCTGTAGGAGCACCATCAGTAAGAATATACACGATAGGTTTCCAGTCGCCTTTTTGTTCTGATGTTGATTTTCTTACTTCAGTATTGATGCAGTCCATAAGAACCTTTAATGCACCACCTAAAGCAGTTGCACCGCTTGCCTGTATAGTAGGTTCTTTGATTAGCATAAGTTCAGTGAGTGGCGAAATCTGACGGGCAGAGCTGTCAAAAGTAATTATTGATATATAGGCGGTTTCAAGAGCCTGAGGGTCGCCTTTAAGTTCTGATAAAAGAGCTTTTATACCTTGTCTGACAGCTTCTATAGGTTCTCCCATCATTGAACCTGAACAGTCCAGCAACAGATAAACTGGCAGTCTTCTTGTAAAATCGGACATTAAAAATCACCTTTCTTTCATTTATAGATACATTCTGTATATATAGAAAAATAACATGAAAAACAAGTGCAATTCTCACAAATATACGACAATGTTTATGGCCATTATATCATATCATTGACAAAAAGTCAAGAGATTTACTAAGAATTGTAATTAGTATTGTATAATTT
>CAMWNQ010000031.1 GCA_947175655.1 uncultured Clostridia bacterium
ATACTACATTTAACTACATTAAGATATAATATAAATTGAGTTAATTGAAATATCCTGATAGTAAAAACCATCGGATTTTCTGACTTTGTTGTATCTTTTGGACATTTCAATGCTGAACTTATGGGAAGGCATCTTGTATTCGTTGTTTTCAGAAGCCCATTGACAGTACACGGCATAAAGAACCGATGACTTGACCTCACCGCCCTCCATAACGTAATCCGAATCAAGGAAAGCAGAAATAACATCCATTTCATTGCGGTATTCCTTTACAGCATTGAGAACAATCTTAGGTTTGTTAAGACCTTCATATTTCCATAAACGGTATCCTTCCATCATCCAGGCAAGAATATCGGGCAGTTCTTCAGTAAGCTTATCACCAAGGTCTTTATCGATTTTGTCCTCAGGAATAGTAACAGTAAATGGAATAATATGTATCCTTCGCCAGATACCGATGTCAGTACCACGGATTGTCGGCTTATGATTGGTCGCCATCCACAGCTTGAATTCAGGGCGGTACTCAAATTCGTCACCATAGAGCTTACGGGCAGTTACCACATCATCACCGGTGAGTTGTTTCAGAAGTCCTTCATTCAGTCGCATACCTTCATTGGGTTCAACGGAAGTCACAAGTCTTGCTCCCTTAAGACGAGCAATATCTGTATTTGCGGTGCTTGTAGCTGATTTCATCATAATACTTTCTGGCTGGATATTGGTTGCATATTCGCCGAGAATTGCACGGACAACCTCAAGAAATGTTGATTTACCATTTCTGCCAGTGCCATAAAGGAAGAACACACATTGTTCAGAAGTCAGACCGCTGAGTGAGTAGCCGAGAGCCTTCTGTACATAGCGGATAAGTTCCTTGTCGCCATTGAAAATATCATCAAGGAAACTGAGCCAGAGAACAGGACGTTTAGGATGAAGTGGCATAGAAGTACCAAGTATTCGTGTCATATAAAACTTGTGATTATGAGGTGTGATAGTACAGTCATCAAGATTAAGAACACCGCTTTGCGAATTTACAAGTGTTTTGTGTGTATCCAGCTCAGAAGGACTGATTGCAACGATATGCTCGAATTCCTTGACCATAGCTCTTTTTGCAGCATTTGAACGGGTACGCTTCATATGCTTCTGATAATCTTGCAGGTAGTTGCCTCCCTCATATTCTGTCCAGGTTTTTAGTTCCTGCTTCATACGGTCAAGCACGAGGTCAGCATAAGCGTATATTATGCCACGGTCATCATACTGCCATTTTCCGTCCTGATAATAGAGCCAGCGTTTGTCAATATAACAATAGCGGAGGATATTGCCACACAGGTCAGACATTCTCTGGGCATTGCCGGTATCGTCAAGTGTATGCATCGGAATTGTAGCTGATGGAACAGGCGGATTTGTATTGTTGATTGCAATAGAATAATTGTCAGATACCTGCGGATTATAGAAACTCTTGCAGTTGGTAACTGCTCTTGTAAGCGTTATCATTCCGTAGGTACTGCCACACTGTTTTCTGTCCCACTTGTCACGCATCAGACCGCTGTTCCGATAAATCCTGTCCATAAGCTGTGTATCTCCTCTGCACCAGAAAGCAAGGAGATTGCAGAAAGCCATATCAGCTTCAGATTGAGACGGATAATCCGAAATATCTCCTTTATAAAGAGCAGTGAATTTTTCACCGTGCTGAGATTTCATTGCTTTGCTGATAATTTCTTGCTCAGAAAGACTGACAGGAGTCAACGGAAGCTGTGCAGGCTGAGAAGATGCTTGATTATTGTCTCCTAAATATTTTGTATGGAGTTGCTTTATGCGTTCGGTACAGTCAGTAATTCCGGCAAATTCAGAACAACTTGCACCTGTCATAATAAAAAATCTACCCTTGTCATACATCTCAACTTTACCTTTTCGTCTGCCGCTGGGAGGAAGAGTACCTTTGCAAATTATATGGATTCCATTTCCGGACTGAGAAAGTTCAGAATAGGACTGCAGTCCGTAGATGAATTCATAGACAATGTTGTCGGTATCACCGTTGTTGTAATCTTTGATAGCATTGCGACAGTCATCGAGATCAACGCCAAAGTAACCGGAATTAGTGAACATAAAACCGATACCGCTGTATTTCTTTGATTCTCTGATAGCGATTTCAAAATTACTCCAAGTCTGTGGATTATTGCTCATTGCCTGTCCGCCGGTCTTAGGATTTATAGGTATTTTTTTAATACCTGAATGAGAACTTGCATCGGGAATAGACTTCCAGCATACCCAGTTAGGGCAGTCTTTAAGTTCTTTAGGGATGTATTCGTACATAAGTATAATCCTTTCATCATATATGGAGGGCAAAACTGTCCTCCATATGAATTGTATATATTTAGAATGGAACATCGTCGTCACTGAGTACTTCAATGAAATCATCAAGAGAGCTTATATTTGCTGTTGCATCTGCAAATTGTTCCTGTGGACGCTGTGCAACAGTATCAGCTGTAACAGCAGGCTTTTCCTTGTAGACGTGCTTGCATTCAGGAAACCTTGATTCATTCATGAATTTTACAATCTCACGTTTCTGACCGTTATATTCATCGTGTCCGATGGTCACTCTCATAACGTGATCAATGAGATCAGCACACAAATCGTTTACCGTTTCATAAGATTTTCCACTAGGGAGTTTTGCCGCCTTTGCAAGCTGCATAATCTGTTTGAAACTGTAGCCTTGCACCTGCATATCAGCCTGAGTCGGTTCTTTGCGTTTCCAGAGTGTATGGAAGATACAGCGGTTTTGATATTTCTGTTCTGTGTCATTGCGGATAATAAGTGTGAGATTAAGTCCGGTAGCACCGTTCTGAGTGGTACGTTCCTCAATCTTCTTGATAATGACTTCATATTCACCAGTAGGGATAAGGTCAAAGTCGTTTACATCTGTATAATCAGTTGAAAATCCCATTTTTTCAGTCTCCTTTAATTAAATTTAATGCGTCCTTAACACTGTGACATATTCCGGCTACTGCACCATTTTTCTGCATTGTATCAAGGAAGTGTTTCTGTTGGTTCGTTGGTCTTCCTGTTAGCGTTTTTACTTCGATAAATACTGCACGTCCGTCTGATTTTCTGAAACCGAATAAATCAGAGAAACCTTTCGGAACGCCAGTACTGAAGTATCTTCCATCTTGGGTATAACCTGTTCCGACATTCATTCGGAATAAGATACAGCTGTCAGACAGGGCTATACGTATTTCATTCTGTATTTTGTGTTCCTCCGTCATAATCCTATCTCCTCCTATTAGCAGCCTGTTCTTTATAAGTAGCCCATCTACAATTTTCAGGACAATAGTTACCATTATTATCAATTCGGTCAATAGTCAAACCTTCTTTATAGCCATGTGTTACAGCCCATTGATAAAAGGGAATGAAGCTTTTATTCCATTCATCGCAAACGCTTATACCACGCCCACCATAATTGGGATATTTTTTTACATTTGGATTTCGACATCTTTGACGCATTGAATTCCAAACATAATAGAGTTTAGTGTGACATTGAGCATGAGTTGTGGAATCTTTTAAAGTTTCATGCATACGACAACCACATGATACTGTGCGTCCATCGATTAGGTGATCTCTACGGATTATTTTCTCATTTCCACAAGTACATTTGCAGTAATAGTATGAATGATGATTTTTTCTAAAAGCAAATTTCTCGACAGTCAATCGACCATAAATATTTCCTGAAATATCTTTTCTTATCATTTGATAAACCCCATCTCCTTTCCTTTATAATAGGCGTACCCCGATTTATAACCCATTTTCTTGGCATAAGCCTGTAACTCCTGCATATTTTTACATTGTTCTGAAGAATCATAATCAAGGACAAATCCTGTTATTTTCTCCAGATTTGTATTTTCCTCAGTATCGAGAATACGCTCTTTCTGTGGAAATACATATCCGCAGTCAGGGCAGACAGTTCTGCCGAATTTGGGTGGTTCAAATGTATAGAAGCATTCAGGACATTGTGTGGCTTTGACTTCATCTTTAATATCATTCTTATCCTTGAATTTTTTCTTACCTTCGAGTGACCATTCTCTGTCCGCATCAGGCATACCGAAACGGGCATAGTTGCCTACATGGTCAATGATGATGGCTTTCTTGCCTTTTTTGTAACGCATACAACGCATAGATTGCTGAATATAGAGCGTTAAAGATTTAGTAGGGCGGAGGAGTATAGAACACTCACAGTCGGGAACATCAAATCCTTCGGAGATTAAATCTACATTACAGAGAATTTTTATCTTACCACTTCGAAAATCTGCAATAATGCGGTCACGCTCATATTTTGGAGTGCTTCCATCAATATGTACTGCCGAAATTCCTGCACTCCTGAACTCCTCCGCCATAGCCATCGAATGATTCACAGAAACGCAGTAGCAGATAGCCTGTTTATCATCGGCAAGTTGTCTGTAATATTTGATTGCATTTCCGAACACAGCTTTTTTCAGCATAACCTTTTCTAAGGATTTTGTTTCAAATTCACCGTGTTGGATTTTGATGCCTGTCAGGTCTGCGATGGATGGAGCATAATAATCATATGGTGCGAGATAATTATTTTCAATAAGCCATTTTGCCGAAACTCCCTCAACCAGTATGTCATTTACATCTCCAAGTCCGCTTCCATCCAGTCGTACCGGAGTAGCTGTTACTCCGATACGCTTTGCATTCGGAAAAGCATCATAAATTTTCCTGTAGGTGGAAGCTTTGGAGTGATGATTTTCATCGGTGATAATGAGTGATGGGGGAGTAAGTCTTGAAATTCTTCTGGAAGCGGTCTGCACCATCATTACATCGCATCGGCTCATATCGACACCCCACCAGCTGAAAGTGCGTTTTATCTGCTCCACCAGTTCCTTGCGGTGAACGATAAACAATACCTGATTATGCTTTTCAGTCGCACTCTTTGCAATGTCAGCGACTATGACTGATTTACCGCCGCCACATGGAAGAACAATGCAGGGAGCAACAGCTCCATTGCGGTATGCGTTGCGAGCCTTTTCAATCAAATCAATCTGATACGGTCTCAGGCTCATTTGCTTTTTTGCTCCTTCAGTTTCTTGATTTCTTTTGCCATACAGTTCCAGCAGAGTTTTCTGCCATAGTTCTTCAGCGTTCCGTCGACAATTTGTTGTATTGTTCTGTTACCGACCGGAAAAATTTTTTTATTACAATCAGAGCATATTTCAGGTTCAACTCCCTCATCAAGCCAGTCTTTCAGTGCTTTCCCGAGTTCCGGAGTAATAATTCCTGACCAAGTATCAAGGAAGGTCGTATCCTTTGATGCTGATGCAATATGATTTCTTGCGATATTCAAAACTATATCAAACTCATATTCAGTATTTTCACGCTGAACAGGTGCAAGTCCGATTTTTACAGGTGCGAGTTTACCCTTGTCATTTTCTTCCATAGCATAAGCCATTTTTGTACGGAGTGTAATAATTGTATGGCAGTTTGCGGACAGAATCGAATTTACAAGATTATTTTGAATTTTTCCTGCCTCGCTCCAGGCAGTATAATCATTCTTTTTAGAATTTTGGGCAATGTCTGATTTAATATCAAGAACACCGCCCTCATTATCCCACGCATGGCTGAAACTGTCCACAATAACAACACCATCCGCACCGACAGCTTCCGCACCCTCTCTGACCATATTAATATACTTGTCCGGAGAGTATGGAGCTGTCATTTCCTGATACAGAAATTCTCCTGTATTGAAGTCAGAACGGTTTGCATAGAATTTTGCACGTCCGTGTTCTGTATCAATAAGGGCAATTTTGCTCCAGTCATTTGTTATTCCATATGCTATCAACAATGCTGACAAAGTTTTTCCAGCACCGCTGGGTCCTGCAAGAGCAAGTCTGAGCTTGCTTTTTTCTCTTGTTGCTTTTTGAAACGCCATTTTAAAACCTCACTTTATTTGAATATTTTGCTTTTCTACAAGTTCTGCACCCTCTATTTTTTCACCTGCAAGAATTGCTTTTTTTATCTTCATTTTATCAGGTATATATGTGATTTTCTCTGTACACCATTTTTTCGGAAGTATGTCTGTATTAACTTCTGCTGATACTGATTTTCTGAAAGTTATCTGAACTCTTGCAGTTTCAAACGGCTGACAGCTGAGAGCGTTGCTGAGCCACACACGGAGCGATTTCGCCTTGTTTTCAGCGGACTTCATACGCTTGTCAAGTGTATCACGTTCCGCCCTGATTGCCGTTGCATTGGATTCAAGGTTCTTTATCCAAAGTGCTACTCCTTCAAGCTTTCTGCTACGCTCTATCATAAGCATAGACAGTTTATCAAAATCAATGATTTCACCAGTCTCATCATCAAGACATGACGAAATTTCAGCATCAATTTCGTATAAAGTCATAAATTTTCACCTCCTTTCAATAAAAAATAGCCGGATGAAATACAGAAAACGACCATATTAATCGTTCTGTATATCATCCGGCTATTTGGTAGCTTAGTAACTCCTTTGCTCGGTATGATTATTTATAAAATTTTGCTTTATACATATTACCTTTACAATATTATGGCAGTTAGGACATTTAAGCTCTACCACAATGGGATTTGTCTGTGTTATTCCACCCACATCAAATGCTCTTTTATTGCATTTAGGGCATTTTATTTTCTGCATTGTTATCACCATCATTCAGAATTTCTTCGCCACGCTTTTTCAAATTGGGCATTAATTTTTTCTGTCGGACAATTAACCTGTCAAGTTTGTGTTGAAGTTTCTGTATAGTTCCGAGTGGAAGTATATTTTCACGACATCTTGTAATTTTATTCTGAATTGCTACACGCTGTTCAATCAGTTTACGCATGGTGGTATTGGTAGTTAAAATATGATATTTTGCATTACATTTCGTACAGTAAAAATATTGCACTATAATATCACCTTTGTGGATTTCGCCACAGTTCTCTGGAGCTATTGCAAAATCATGTCCACATTTGTCACAGGTTACACATTTATTCATAGTTATTAATTATCTCACTTTCCGTTCCATTCAAAACCAAAATCAGAACGTTTTATTTTGCATACAGGTTTATCATTAAGCCAGAACACAATGCCTTCGTGGTTATTTTCCGCAAGGTACTTTTTCACACCTTCAAAAGTGCGTTCAACTTCACGTTTGCATTTCCCATGAATCACTAAAATATCAAAATCGAAATTATATGGATTACCATTAAAGTGTTTACCAATTGCCTCATAAGTACCATCTGAAAGTTGTAAACTATTTACAATAAAGTCAGGTAAATTTTCTTTTAAAATAAATATTGAGGTTTCGTAAGCAGACCAGAACCACTTGTCCGCAGGATTATTTCTGTTGCATTTCACCCAGCAGGGAAGATGACCTGTAATCGGGTCGGGTTCGTTCTGACATTTTATAGCACCTTCTGGTACAGGCTTGCCATTCTTTGCATCATAGCGTTTATAAAATTCGCCATTGATAATCGCACAGCAAGAACCGTCAAATTTCAGAGTTGCTTCACCGTGAAGGAATGCTTCTTCACATCCTTCTGTGATATTCGGCAGAATTTCAGTGATTTTATTACCATCAAATACTCTTTCAAAAAGTGTAGGTATCTTTTTCATTTTGTTTCTCCTTTCGACATATTTTTATGTTTTCTGTACTTAGAATACAAGGATCTTTGTTATACTTACAACTTTCACAGCGGTGTTTTCGACGATTTATAAGTATCGCCTTGTCAAGATCTTCCTGATACTGCCTTGCAGTTTTAAAAAAACTGCATTTTTTATTCACACCATTGCATTTTACATCCTCAAGTATTCCACAATACAATCCATATCCTTTAAAATGACATAGTTTGTTGTCCAGCATTATCACCTCTTCCAATAATTTTTTAATTAGGTTTTGATAGCATGCAGAAAAAAATCTCTTTCTGCTTCTTTAAGCGTTTCAAAATAATGTCCTGTATTTACACTAAATCCATTCGGTTCGATTTTTCATAATCACGGAGTTTACATAAAGCACCATACATATTGTTAGGAATTTCATTCCATTCTATTCCTTGATAGCTCCATGTGCCATCAGGATTGTTTTTTATAAGCATTGAATATTCAGCCCCCTTAGTTGATAAATATAGGTTTCTTTTCGGCATAAGCTCTTGCAAGTTTACATAAGTCTGGTGGCAATGATTCATAGTCGACAGACGATTTTTTAAGCTTATTTTTTTCTTTCTCTTCTCTTTCTGATTCTTTTGTGTAATTTTTGTAATTTTCACACCATATGTCAATTTCTGCATTTGTTAAATCTTTCGTTTCTGGAAAAAGTTCTCTGGTTTCTTTGTAAAAGCTGTCATCGGATTTTTCATTATCGTTGTCTGTATTTTCAGATTTATCAGTTATAGGCTGAGACGTTGTAGAGTTGTTTAATTCAGCTTCCTCATCAAAATGATTGAAAAAGCATGCATATTCATCAGATTTGTCATCATTCCAATTATTTACAAATTCAGCATATTCATTCTGTTCTTCTGGCTTTTTTGCTTTTTTGTAATCATAAGATTTTTTGTTTCGCATAACATCTTCTTTACACCATTGTAACAGTCTGGCAAAATGATTATAGTAATGTTTTCCAGAGTATTCCATAAAGCCTGAAAAGTTTGCAAGACTGAATCCGAATTGTTCTCCAAAAAGCTGATAAAGCTTATCATATTCTTTTCGGCTCAGATAAACATTATTGAAGTCTCCATAAATCTCTTTCTTGTTTGTATGTTCTTTTGGTGGGGTTTGAGTTTCCTCTCTCTCTATAAAACCAGAATTGTAATATCTGTTATTACTATTGGGTCTAGTTTTTTGACTGGGGCATTCAAATTTTTTGACTGGGGGGCATTCAAAAATTTTGTCTGACTGGGTAAAATTTTTAGGCTCTTCAGCCTGTTTAGAATTTTCTTGAATTTTTTTAGATATGAGTAAATCCAGATTAGCCTTATAATGATTCCTAAGACCGCCATCAGCATCTCTTGTTTGATATTTTATAATCAGGTTTTTCTTTTCAAGAGCTTTAAGAACGTTTACTATAGTTTGCTTAGTGCAGTTTATCAAGTCGGAAAGATATGTAAGACTGCCATAGCATTCTCCAGCACCATCGTGTGAAAATCCATATATAACAGCATAAGTCAGAAGATTATTGCCCTTAAGTTCGAGATCCTTACTCATCCAGTCATAAATTGTATAATAACTCACAAATATCACTCCTTTAGTATGTACTTAGATAACATCTGACTATCCGGATTGCAGAATGCTTAAATTCAAGAACTGACTTGTCCGTCAGCTCTTTAAGGAACAGCATTATAATACAATATCTTTTATAAAAGTATTTTATCAATGAACCTTGTCCGATTCGATTTATAAAATACTTTTGTAGTTGATTCAGTTGTTATTGGGATGCCACTGATAACGTTCAATGGCTCAGAAACGTTTTTAGAGGATGTTAGTTACAGCATTCAGGCTGTTGGAGTACGGCTGATTAAGGTTCAACTGTTCAGAAACCTTTAATTTATATCATCAAGTAAATTCATAAGTATAAGAGGTTTCATTGTATCCTGAACTGCTTTCAGAAACGTTAATTTTTCTACAGGTGTTTTCGTAACTGCCTCTGATATATTATCTATAAGCATCAAAGTGGCAGCTTTCATTTCAAAACCTTTCAGATGTGCATTAATTTCAACTGAAACATTGTCATCAGCATCTACAATAAAATATATTTCCAGTTTGTTTTTCATAATAATTTACTCCTTAATATTATATTCCTAGATTTCTTTATGGAGATCTGACCTGACCAGTTCCTCGCAAGTGGTACCCATAAGTGTTGCAATTTTTACTGCCTTATATATATCCGGAGAAGTTTCACCATTTTCGTAACGTGATATGTTAGAGCGATCTGTTCCAATAAGTTTGGACAGTTCTGCTTGAGTATAGCCTTTTTGCATACGAAACATCTTTAATTTTTCAGAAAATTTCATTCTGTTACCCCCTTGAAATTTTGTTGAAAATATCTTGACAAATTTCTTGATTTAGTATATAATGAAATAAACAGAAATTTTTTTTAGCTATCCTTGTGTAAAAAAACACAAGACTTTTGAAAAAATAATACGTTTATAGAAAAACGCATTATTTCTTGGAGTTCCCATATACCAATGGAAAATGCCAATTTCAACAACTCGTGTTCTGGTGACTTTTCGCACTTGTTCCCCTTGAACACAAGTATATTATATCCCAAAACTTTTGGAAAGTCAAGATGAATTCTAAAAGTTATTAGAAATTGTATAATTGCACAAAAAGTGGGGTGTTTTTATGTATACTTCTACCGAAATTGCAGAGAGAATTAAATCAACTGCAAAGTCTAAAAATATTGCTATAAAAGATATGTTAGTATCTTGTACTTTAAATAAAAATGCTATATTTACAATGGCTTCTGGTGGTTCTATGCCAAAAGCTGATAACCTGGCAAAGATAGCAGATTATCTTGATTGCTCTGTGGATTATCTTTTGGGACGTACTGGAACACCTGAAATAGATCCGACCAATAAATTACAAGCTGAATTTTTCAAAATTTTTCAGAAATTGTCTTTTGAGGAACAAGTTAATTTAATGAATATTGCTATACAAAAGGTGGACTAGATATTTTATTAAATTTAAAATATAAAAAACAATTAAAAACGGAGAGTGAATCAAATGGTTAGTCAAAGAGATAAAGGAAGATCAATCATTGATAACATAAGCAATTATACTATAATTGACTTAGAAACGACAAGCAAATATACAGCATCAGCAGAAATAATTGAAATGTCAGCCGTAAAAGTAAGAAACAGCAAAATTATTGATACATACAATACACTTGTACAACCTTTATATCCTGTACCATCAAAAACCACTAAGATAACAGGCATAACCAATGAAATGCTTTTTGATGCACCAAAAATTGAGAAAAAAATACAGGAATATCTTGACTTTATAGGTGATGATGTTATTTTAGGGCATAACATATCAAGCTATGACAGCACAATTTTATATGATGTATGTGAAAAATTAGGACTAAAACCATTTAATAATGATATGATTGACACTTTGCGTTTTGTTCAATATTGTGATATTGATGTTTCTGACTATAAACTTACAACACTTACTGAATACTTTAAAATTGAGCATAACGCACATAGAGCATTAAACGATTGCATAGCAAATTTTTATGTCTATGAAAAACTTAAAGAAAAATATACAGGAAAATTTACAAGAAAATATAGTGCCACTTCATCAAATAATAGTGGAAGGAGCTTATTTTCCTGTCCCATCCGTGAACAGTATGCGGATATTTCAGGAAAATTAATAGTTTTGACCGGAGATTTTCAAATTGGAAAAAGAAGTGACATTAAAGCAAAGCTTGAGGAATTGGGAGCAAGTGTAAAATCAGGCGTATCAAGTAAAACTAACTATGTAATTATTGGTAGTCTTGGAAGTATTGACTGGAAATTTGGCGAATATGGTGGCAAGGTTGCAAAAGCTCAAGAACTTCAGAAAAAGGGTAAGCCTGTAGAAATTTTAAAGGAGGAGGAGTTTTTTATATGCCAGAAGCAATCGGTATAAAAAAAATTATAGAGGAAATTAATTCAACAATTATTGTTTCACATAATATCCCAGAAAATTTTATTGTATGTATACTTAATCATCAACCAAAAACGGGGCATAAATCTGAGTCAGTATGGCTTGCAGAACCAGTTACTGGTAAGCTCTCAAAGATGGCTTTTAATTGTAATATAAAGGGTAAAAAAGACAGTAAATATTTTTCTTTTGCTATCAAAAATGATTTAGTAAATAAAATTTTCATACCTGAAGATGCTGAAATAAAAAACGTTAAATCTGATAAACTTAATACTTATATTAATTTCAATGTTTGGAATGATTCTATTGTAAAGTTTATGAAAGATGTTATAGTTTATTATGTGGAAACTTTTGAACCTTCTGATAAGTTTGGTTGTTGTAGCAAGTATAAGGAATGCTCTAAAGCTAAAAAATGTTTACATAGCAACAAATTTTATTCAAAAGCTTGTTGGTATCGAAAAAATCTAGAAGCTGGTAAGATTTTTTATTAACAAAATTAATATTGTAAAAATAATCAGGTACAACCCGATGATTAGTCGGGTTAAACCTGTCTTGAATAAAAGAGGAACATATTTGGTGTGTTCTTATGGCAATAACCGCCATTAATTGCGGAGGCTGGATTTGAACCAGCGACTTTCAGATTATGAGCCTGATGAGCTACCACCGATCTACTCCGCCATACTGCTGAAGTTCTCAAACGGTAAAATAAAAAGAACTTCAGCTAAGAAAAGTTGTAGCACTTTTCACACTCTTACCATATGTCAAAATAGGAGTGTAATTATATAATATCATTATTTTGTTTAAATGTCAATGATGTATTCTCAAAAAGTTAACTAAATTTAAAGAGGTGATTTTATGAAGTTTTCACAAACACTTGATACTATTATGAAAAACAGAAATATCACTAACTACCAAATGAGCAAGGAAACTGGCATTTCAGATAGTCTTATTAGCTACTGGCGTAAAGGTGAACGTACTCCCAAAATGGATAATTTTATTACGGTTGCTAACTTTTTAGGAGTATCGCTTGACTACTTAGCAGGCAGAACTACGGAACCAGAAGTGGAAAAGTCACAAAATGTTGTGAATTTCAGTAGTAAAGGCGACAATAATACAAACAGTGTTACTGTTAATACTGAAACATTTGACAAAGACACACTTGAAATAGCAAGAATGATTAAAGATTTACCATTGATTGAACGTTCTGAAATTGTTGTAATGATAAAAAAAATGAAAAGTAATAATGAAGAAGCTCTAAAATAATAGTATTCATAAAATCATCTTTTTATTTTTCATCGTTTTTGGGATTTAGACCAAGATAACACATAAGGTCATATTTGGTCAATCTCCATGAAGTTCCTACTTTTGTACCTTTTAATGTACCATTTCTGAGTTTTCGAGCTATTGTTTCGGGATTAACTCCAAGAATTACCGATGCGTAAGGTATATCAATTACAACAGGCACATCTTTCCAATCATAAATAAATTTCATCATAATCTTCCTTTATTTTAAAATTTGTTGCAAGCTTAGTTTCGATATTTTACATATATATCTTGTTTTGATATCGCTGTTGAAGCTTAACAGTTCAGCAGCTTGTTAGATTTTGTTTTTTCTCGGCCGACTAGTTCATCAAGGGAGCAATTAAGTATATCGGCAATTTGAATAGCAATACTTATACTTGGAAATCTGAGACCTAATTCAATCTGTGAAATAAAGGAGCGGTTAACTCCGATTTTATCTGCAAGTTCCTGTTGTGAAAAACAGTATTTTTTTCTGATATGGGCAAAACTTTGACCTATGATTATATTCATTTTTTTACTTCCTTTTGATTAAATATTCAAAATATGTTGACAATATCTCTTTAATGTGATATACTATGTAGAGTGTTAGCTTGCTAACATTTATAGACTATTATAACTCCGTTTTGTTGATTTGTCAACAAAACAGAATCTTAAAAGT
>CAMWNQ010000032.1 GCA_947175655.1 uncultured Clostridia bacterium
ATATTATTTCTGATTCTGATTATGAAAAATGGGATAGATTCAGAAAAAAAACAACATCAGGATTTTTATCTGGCAATAAAAAAGCAAATAAAGTTCAGAAGAGCTTTATAAATAAAATGAAAAAATTAAAGAAATAACAGGAGGATTTTTAAAATGGAAAAGAAAATGACAATAACTTATGTGATACAGGATAAGCTTTATGTAAATATTACAAATAAGTGTCCTTGCAACTGTACATTCTGTATAAGAAACAACGGTGATGGTGCATATGGTTCTGATTCACTCTGGCTTGAACACGAACCGTCTTTTGATGAAATAATGGCTGATGTAAACACCCATAATATTTCTGATTACAAAGAGATTATATTTTGCGGATATGGTGAACCAACATGCCGACTTGATATTCTTGTTGATACTGCAAAGGCTATGAAAGAAAAAGAAGGTTGTCCGCCAATCCGTCTCAATACAAACGGACTTTCAGACCTTATAAATAATAAAAATACTTCAGAAGTTCTTGGCAGTATTTTTGATATTATATCAATCAGTCTTAATGCAGGTACTAAGGAAGAATATATGAAAGTTACACGTCCAAGATTTGAAAATGCATTTGAGGCGATGCAGAAATTTGCATCAGACTGTGTAAAGACTGATGCAAAAGTTATTATGACTGTTGTTGATGTTATTTCAAAGGAACAGATTGAATCAGCATCAGAAGTATGTAACAGCACAGGTGCTGAATTCAGGGTAAGAAAATATGATTGCTGATATATTAAGGAATGATTAAATATGTCAAAACATAAAAAACGTAGAACAATTTCAGAAAAATATTCAGTTCCCATATATAGAATAAAATTTTCGTTTATAATTATTTGTATGATGTTTATTTTACCGTTTATTGCTCATTTTCATTTGCAAAATATCACTGGAAAATCGGCTGAACTCTTTTCAAGCAACGACGGATATATAATTGATTTATTTTTGTACTGCAAAGAGGTTATGTTACTTTTTATTGCACTTTTTGCAGTAATTTTTTTTATTGGTGAAAAAATATTTCCTGATAATCCATTTCATAATAATCCATTATCTGAAAAAAAAGCAAGATGCCTTTTAATATGTACTGGTATTTATTTTCTTTTTGTTCTGATTTCGGGAATATTATCAGAAAATAAAGATGTAGTTTTATGGGGGATTCATACTGAATATGAAGGTATGATGGCTATTTTTTCTTATTGCATAGTATTTTTAACAGGATATAATTACTGTGGTATTAATGAAGTGAGAAAGTTTTATAAAAAGGCTTTTTTTGCTTTGATATTAATAGTATCTCTTTTGGCACTTTTTGAATATATTCATACTCCGCTTATGGAATTACCTTTTATGAAATATATCATTGCTCCTGCTGAATACAGGGATATTATGAATAATATTACTTCTGCAAACGATTTCAGAGAATCAGTGCTTATGTTTTACAACTCGAATTACATGGGCAGTTTCTGTACTATTATTTTTCCAGTATCATTTTATTATGTAATTTCAGCATTTACAAATAAAGATATTAAAAAAAGTATAATTTCTTTTATAGTCCTACTTCTGGTATTTATTGCAGTAATAACATCAAATTCCACAGCTTCATTTTATATTGCAGTTTTTGAAGCATCAATGCTTATTTTTATGTTTGCGATAAAAAAGTGTATAATATTAAAACATAAGATTGTATATGGGCTTATATCTTTTGCATTAGTAATGGCAGTAAACTTTGCTTCAGGAAATGAATTTATAGGAACAGTCATTAAAAGTATGAGAAATTCAGGAACATATCAAACTACCAGCAATGTGTTTGAAATTGACGAAATAAGCGTGTCTGAAAACAGTGTAAATTTCAGAAGTAAAGACTCAGAATACCAGATAAAACTGCCAGTTAATGAGAATGAAGTAATGACCATATCCGGAATAAATAATACAACATTTGAAAAAATTCTTATGGATAAGAATATTATAAATATAACTGATATTAATTCAGGTGCAGATATAAACGCTTTTCTTTCAGAAGGAATACTTTATCTTGATTTAGGATATAAGAGTACAGTTGATTTTGCAGTTACAACATCAGGAGTAAAAGCAATAGTACAGAATGCAAAACTTATTGATAAAATACCTTTTTCCATATTCAATGGCACAAAATTGTCAAAATTCTATAGCATAGCAACGGGAAGAGGTTATATATGGCTGAATACTTTGCCGATTCTTAAAGACTGCATCATAAAAGGAAAAGGAGCAGGAAATTTTCCGTTTTATTTTATTCAGAATGATATAGCAGGTCTTTTTAATGCTCATGGTACATATCGTCTGATAATTGACAAACCGCATAACTGGTATCTTCAGATTGCAGTTACAGCTGGCATTCCGGCTCTTATAGCGGTATTGATATTATTTGTTATGTTTTTTATATCAGGAGTAAAATTATTTATAAATGCTTCTCCAGAAGATTTTAAGAAGAATAGTGACAATATATTTATAATATGCCTTTTTACAGGATTATTTGGATTTATGTTGACAGGAATTGTGAATGACAGTATTGTAAGCGTAAATCCTTTTTTCTGGTTTAATTTTGGAATTGCATTTTACTGGCTTAATAATACAAAAAATAGGAAAAAGGATAAAGAATGAAAAAATTTTTTTTATATGTTATAGTTTTCTCTGTTGCATGTTTATTGATTCTGACAGGTTGCAGTGAAAAAAACAACATTTTTGAATATGAATTTAAATCTCCCAAAGTAATTTCTGAGAACGGAAATCAATATACATTGCCGTGCAGTAATATTGTTCCGGTATCAGCTGATGCTCTTAATTCAGAATATTTATCAGACTTCTGCAAAAAGACAAAAAAGAATGCAGATGATGAAACTATTAATGCAATATGGTTTGGTGAGAATATATATGGTGTTGGATTAGCATCTATAGTATATTTTAATAAATATGCTTCTAAATTGAATGAAATTGAATGGAATGCTCTTGCAGAAATCGTCCTGTACTTTGAAAATAATGATAAATCAAGTAGCATTGATACTGTTTTTGATTATCTGCGAAAAAAAAGCGAATTTTCAGATGTGAAATTCAGTTATTATTCAAAATATGCTTCAAAAATACAGGAAAGTGCATATTTTGATGCAATGATTGAACAGATTGTAAATGATTTGATTTCAGAGAAGAATTATACACGTCAGCAGGCATTTGAATTGATTTATACAGAGGGAGTTACAATTGAAGCATGCTATTCGGACGAAATACAGAATGAAATCAATTCAGTTTATACTGATAATTCAAGCTTTTCTGACACAAATCAGAATATATTTCCTCAGTCTGCCTGTGTGGTTATGGATTATAGTGGAAATGTACTTGCTATGGCAGGGGGAAACAATGGAAACAATGCTTATAACCGTGCTTACAGAACACTTCATTCCATAGGTTCAACGGTAAAGCCGATAGCATTGTATACTCCTGCATTGGTGCAGAATATGATAACTTTTTCGAGCATAGTTGAGGACAGACCTGTTTTATTGAACAATCATTACAGTGATAAAACGGTTTCTGAGCAATGGCCTTCAAATTACAATGATATTTATGAAGGAGATGTAACAATAACATATGCATTAAGACAATCAAAAAATACTGTTGCTGTAAGACTTGCGGATATGTTGGGCATTGAGAAATGCTTTGAATTTTTGAAAAGCAGATTGCATTTTTCTACTCTTAATGATAAAGACTGTGAATTATCTTCAATGTCAATGGGTTATCTTTCGGACGGAGTATCAATTACAGAACTTACTGCTTCTTATCAGATGTTTGGAAACGGTGGATTTTATTATGCTCCAAGATTTTATAAAAGAATGTTAAATAATAATGGAGAAGTTATAATTCAGAGGGAAAGTATATCAGAATCCGTTATTGATTCAGATGATGCGTGGATAATGAACAGACTGCTTTATTATAATGTGTCCAAGCCTGACGGAATCGCATCTAAAGCTGAACTTGAAAACGGTACTGAGGTTATCGGAAAAACAGGAACTGTTGACAATAGTTTTGGGTTTGATACGGATAAGCTTTTTGTCGGGGGAACTCCTGAGCTTATCTGTACCGTCTGGGTTGGATTTGATGAACCTGATTCAGCTATAAATGATATAAAATATAATGAACCAACTGAAATTTGGAAAAATATAATGAACAGGATTTCAAAGGAAAATCAAAAATTTATACCGGATAATTCTGTTATTGAAACAGAATACTGCAAAAAAAGTGGAGAAATTGCTTCTGAAAGATGTCCTGAAAAAGAAAACGGATATTATAAATCAGATGCTGTTCCGAATAAGTGCAGTATACATTGATAATTATTTGATATGATTATTTAAAATCAGAAAAAGCCGGATATCTGATTTTTTATAATATAAAAATTATTTAAAGGAGATGTTTTTTTAGTGAAAAGAACAACAAAAAAATTTATTTCATTTTCAACTGCAATTGCTGTTCTAGCGAATATGTCATTAATTTCTGCATTTGCTGAATATGACGTTGAAACCGTAGCAGACTGCAAGTATGATGAGCTTATGCAGATGAGAGATAAGAGCATTTTAATTGAAAATGGAAGCGATGATTCTATCTCAGATGAAACAGAACTTATCATCATTGATGAAAACGGCAACAAAAACATAGTCAGCAAAAACCTTGGCATAAAAGGTATTTATAATTATGTTTCAACAACAATGGGAGAGTATAATTATATTTCTCCTACACCTGCCGACTATTCATTTGATTTCCGTGATGCAGGGTACAGAATAAGTACTGAACAGGACGTTATGATTGTAGGTATAGGTGATAAATATGCACTTATGAATAATGATGGTGAAATAGTATCCGAAAAGTACAACAATATCTACTATTCAGGAAACGGGTATTATGTTGTTGATGAAGCTTCACCTGACAGTTATTATGATTCCGAAAAAGGAGATTTTATTGAAAACAAATCAGGTCTCATAAAATCTGACGGCTCAGTTTTTATTGAACCTCATAAAGGAGTAAGTGGTTATTATATCACTTCTGACGGTGAACATTTTATGGTCGATACTGAATCCGGCGATTATTTTATCGATAATAAGGGCAACACTGTTTCAGATGTATATGATAAAATCCTTGTTACAGATACTCAATATACCAAAGGAAGAGTTTCCAGGATATACACTTGTGAAAAAAGCCCTTATATTGTAACTGTGGGTGATAAACAGGCTCTTATGAATGAAAACTTTGAAGTCTACACCGATTTTTATGATGATTTTTATCGTGAAGGTATTCCGGATTCTGAGAAAATTATATTAAATTGCACAGATGATTATTACTATGATGGATATATTGTTACCCTTAATAACAAAAAGGCTCTGATTGACCTTGAAGGAAATTATCTTTTTAATTTTTCTGATGATTTATCATTTGAAAAATGTTCAGGGTACAATTATGATACTGAAACGACAATAAGACAAAATTTTTGGATTCAGGTTCAAGATAATACAATGAATATCTATGATGAACAATTTAATCTTCAGAATGACATTAATGTAGGTGATTATAAGATAGGTTATAAAAAAATCTCGATTAATAGTGAATGTTCAAAAATATTAACTGTTCTTGTGAGGGATAATAACAATAAATATAAAACTCTAAACTATGTTATAACTGATGATGGGTCGGTTGTAAATTTCAGTGATTATGATATTGATTATTATAATAGTTATATTGTGCTTGATAATGGAAATTTTATTGTAAAAGATAAAAAAACTTCAGTATTAAAGGCAATTGATATTGAAGGAAATACACTTCAGGAATTTGATTCTGAATATACTAGGTTTAGTAAATTTAACAATAGAAACAATTCACATTTTGTTCTTTCAACAAATGGTTCATTTTCTGTTTATGATAGCAGTCTGAATGTTATTTATGACCATATCGCCGGAGCTTATTATGGAGATGCGTTATATTATGGTACCGGTGTATATGGTGTAGATGGCAAATATGGTATTTTATCACTTAAATCAGGTGTAGTTTTTGAACCTGTATATGACGAAATATCTTTTCAAGACGAAGTATATCTTATTCAATCTGATAATGATATTAAAGTAGTATCAGCATCAGACTTTGAGGAACTTTATTCTGTTCCTTCAGGTTATAATTTTGTAAGCGTTACACCTTCGTCAGTTTATTGGGAAAATATGAATTCCAGAATTACATTTAACGGAAAAGATACAGAAACCGGTGAATCTTCAACTATTGTCTACAATTTTGAAAAAAGAGAAGTTGAATATCAGCAGACAGGTCTTTATGATTATGTATCAGCATTTATAAACGGATATGCAATAGCTTATATATATTCTGAAGCTGAATCAGATGACCTCTGGACTTCAGAATATAATGCATCAAAAGGTCTGATTGATATAGAGGGAAATGAAATAGTACCTTGCAGTTCAGATATAAGTATAAATATTAATTCTGACTTTCATTCCATATATATAAATAATATCGATATTTCTTTTGAAGAAATTGATACTGAATTCAGCAGAAATTATGGTTATAGTATCGCAAAACGTGTCGGGGATAATACATATTTAGTTCTTCTTAATGGCAAATGGGGTCTTGCATCACCGGAAAATAAAATACTTCTTACACCTGAATATGAATATATTTCAGATTTTGACGGAGGATTCGCTGAAATAATACTGTACGATGAAACAGGGGATCATTATGGAGCAGTTACGATTAATGGTAAAATAATTGTTGACCCAATTAAAGATGATTGTTGTTTTCATATATCAAATGGCATTGTTTATACACGTCCTGATTATAGTACATTGAAAAACTTTAAAGATTATAAAGCAACAGAAATTATGAATGAATTCTGTGAAAAATATGGTTATGATTTGGCAAAGCAGGAAGGCGATTTTTACTACGTTGAAAAAGATGGAAAAGCTGGTATTGTAACAAGCGAAAATGAGATTGTAATTCCTATTGAATCTCATGAAATACTTTCATTCAATTCAACTGAATTCAGTTTACGATATGTTCAGGAACGTTTCCAGGATATTCTTACAAATGAATACACTTCAAAACTCAGAAAAACTTCTGACGGCAGTTATCTTGTAAGCATAAGAAATGCTGATGGAAAAATAGGTATATTTAAAATCAGTGAAACTACACTTTTAGGAGATATCAACGGCGATAATATAATTGATGCTTCTGATGCTTCAAGCATTCTTGCGGAATATGCTTTAATGGCAAGCGGAAAAGATGTAATTGCAAGTTTTTCAGAAGCACAGAAAAAAAGTGCTGATGTAAACAAAGACGGTGTAATTGATGCATCAGATGCTTCATCAGTTCTTGCTTTCTATGCTTATCAGGCAGCTAATGGACAAATGACAGCAGAGGAATTCTTTGCACAGAACTGACATTTTCAAATTTTGATTCGTTACAAAAAATCCCCCGCCTGAAAAGACGGGGGAATATTTATGTCCTGAAAAAGCTTGTGACGGGACTCGAACCTGCGACCTGCTCATTACGAATGAGCTGCACTACCAACTGTGCTACACAAGCATAAAAAAATTATAACATAAGGGATAAGAAAAGTCAAGAGAAAATGAATATTTAAAAAAAATTATACAAAATTATTTTTTTACTATTGCAAAATTTGATGTTATGTAGTATAATAATTTTTATATTATAAAATAAGGAGGATTTCAATGGCAATTCAAACAACTGGTGTAAATCCTGCCATACCTACAGATAATTCAGGAAGCAAAATTAAAAACTGGTTTACAAAAAATTATATGTATCTGGTTGCATTTTTTTTGCCTGTAGTACTGGTAGTGATAGCATATGCCAATTTTGACATTTATCCGTTTGGAAAAGAAGGGTCTGTACTTGCCCTTGACCTTAATGGGCAGTATATCTATTATTTTGAGGCAATACGAGATGCCTTCTGGGGAGACGGAAGTTTTTTTTATAACTGGAGCAGAGACCTTTCCGGTGAATTTATGGGTATCATAGGATACTATCTTGCAAGTCCGTTTACACTTATACCTATACTTCTTCCAAGAACTATGATTCTGGAAAGTATAATGATAATGCAGTTGTGCAAGCTTGGAACAGCTGGTCTTACATTCAGCATGTATGTAAGAAAGTCAAAGAATATCAAACCTGTTCAGTCAATAATGTTTTCGACTGCATATGCAATGATGGCATACGCTGTAATTCAAACTATTGACCCTATGTGGCTTGATGGAATAGTATTTCTTCCGCTTGTAGTTCTCGGCATAGAATATTTTATTGATGACGGCAGAAAAGTAAATTATATAATACCGCTTGCAATAATGTTTGTGGCAAACTTCTATATAGGATTTATGCTTGCAATTTTTACAGCTTTATATTATTTTTACTATCTTTTCTTTGGAACTGATTCAAAGCTTAAAGCATCTGATTACGTTAAAAAAACGTTTATTTTTGGATTGTGTACAGCAGTAGTATTGATGTGTAGTGCATTTATGATACTTCCGATATATAATGCATTGTCACTCGGTAAATTTGAGTTTTCCGGCAAACCTGATTATAGTTTTGCGACTCAGTTTTCACCGATAGAATTAGTACCATGTTTATTCCCTAATCAGTATTATTCTGTAAATATGCACGGAAAGCCTGAAATATACTGCGGAATGATTACAACTGTGTTATTACCGCTTTTCTATATGAACAAGGATATCAAATGGAATAAAAAAGTAGGATATTCATTTATAATAGCAATTCTTTTCTTCAGTATGTATATAAAGCCTGCTGATATGATGTGGCACGGTGGACAAACTCCTAACTGGCTTCCATACAGATATTCATTCCTGATGTCATTTGTTCTTGTATCAATGGCAGCAACTACTTTCTCAAAGATTGAGGGGCTTAAACTTACTACCGGAAAAATTGCCGGAGTATTTATAGGAATACTTGCACTTGTACTCTATTTTGATGCAAAAATGCCAAGTTTTAATTATGTAAAAAAAGGCGATATAATTTATGTAGATACGGCTATGACTTTCATATTCGGAATGATTCTTGCCGGAGCTTATCTTATAGGACTTTTCTTTATAAGCAAGTATATTAACAAGACAAAGACCATAAATATGATTTCAGGAGCGATGACTCTTGTTATCTCTGTTGAAGCCTGTGTAAATGCCCTTGATTCTTTCAAGAAGATTGATGAGGAAGTTGCATATTCAAACCGTACCGGATATTACGGAGAAATTCAGGCTGGTAGAGATGTTACAAAAGAAATTGAAAAATATGATACAGGTCTTTACAGGTCTGAAAAAACGTTTTTCCGTTGTGTAAATGATAACCTTGCATATGGATTAAAGGGTATTTCACATTCAAGTTCAGTAATGAATACAAAGATTATCAATTTCATTGGAACAATGGGTTACTCTATGAGAAGCTATGTTACAAGATATGACGGAAATACAATCCTTGCTGACTCTATGCTTGGAATTAAATATGTTATAGATGATAATAATAATTCAAGTCTTTTGAATCCTTATTATGAACCTGTATTCAGCTATGATTATATAGATTCAAGAGATAAGGAAAAGAAACTTACAGTTTACAGAAATCCTGATGCTCTTTCAATAGGCTATATGATTGATAATTCAATTACAAATCTTGCATTTTTAGGAAATGACAATCCATTTAACAGTCAAAATATGTTTTTAAGTACATCAACAGGAAATACAGACTTCCTGAAACAAGGTAATGCAATATATATAAATGGCAATAAGGAATACTATACACGTCTTGAAACTGATATTACAACACAGCAGATTACAATTTCACCTTATGGAGACCAAACTCTTTACACTGCTAATGCTGATGCTATAGACCCTATTATAAATATACATTTTACAGCAGAATCAAGTAATGATATTTATATGTATCTTAAAACTGAGAATGAAAAGGCAGTAAATACTTGGATTTCAAGTGAAAAAGGTGATGATGGACAGTTTACAAATCATAAATCACTTGGTGCAGGTGCATATTTTGAAAATCACAATTATTCTATTGTAAGAGTTGGTTCTTTTGAACCGGGTACAGAAGTTGAAGTAAGACTTACGGTAAGACTTAATACAGTAACTCCTGATACTGAAGAGTATACTATTATAAGAGATTTCCAGTTCTATGAATTCCATAAGGATTTATTTGATGAAGATATAGCTGTTCTTAAACAGAATCAGTGGAATATCAACAATGATACTTTTACTGACAGATATATTGAAGGAACTATAGAAGCTAAGGAAGGTCAGATAATGCTTACAAGTATACCTACTGAACCGGGCTGGACTGTAAAGGTTGATGGCAAAAAGGTTAATACAGTAGAAATACTCAAAGCATTCATAGGTATAGAGCTTGAACCCGGAACGCATACAATTACAATGAAATATACTCCTCCTGGATTTAATTTAGGTATTATAACTCTTATTCTCGGTATAGCAATAATAATATTCCTGTTCAGAAAAGACAGAGTTATTGTTAATCAGCTCCGTGAAAATCAAAGAAAGCTTGAAGCAGAAAAAATCAAGGCTCAGGAAAAAGCTAGAGCAAAAGCAAATAAGCTTATAAAATCTAAAGGTGCAGTATCAAATATTGATATTTCTGAAATTGATAAGGCAACAAAAAAAGTGAAATCTCAGGATAAAAAACCTGAAAAATCTGAACCAGAAGAATAGTTGATAAAAAAGGCGGAGACTTTTAAAGTCTCCGTTTTTTGTATTATTAAAATAGTATTAAAGCTCGTATCCAAAAATATGGTCATCCATAACATATCCGTGACCTATTTCAGTGATTTCACTTCTTATAATTTTCATTCCGAGTTTTTCATATACCGAAATGGCGTTGTTATGTATATTAACAGTAAGCCAAATCATTGTATTGCCATTTTTTCTGCCTTTTTCTTTTATGAATTCAAATGCCTGCCTTGCATATCCTTTACGTCTGAAAGATTTTTTGATATAGAGTTTTGAGAGAAACAATGTATTGTCGGGTTTTTCGCATATTCCGAAATATCCTATTTTTTCGCCGTCGAGTACAAAATTGTAATATTCATAGCCTTCCTCGCTGATTTGCTTTGAAATAGCTTCAGCAGACTGAAACTTGTCAACCATATAGTCAATCTGGTCTTGCGAGAGAATGCAGATGAAGTGCTGATTCCAGATTTCACGTGCAAGGTCGGAAGTTCCCTGTATTTCTTCGGGTGTAACTACTTTTTTAAATTCCAGCATATAAAACACGTCCTTTCATATACTATTATAATACTTTTTTTGTCGATAGTCAACAAAAAAGGAAAATAAAAATAATTAGTTGTTTTCTGCAAGATATATGGAAATTCTATCCTGAGTAGCTTTTGCACACTGTTCAGCAGTATAATCACCATGGAAAAACTTATATACTTCTTCATATATTATATTATGTACATTATAATTATAAGACCTTTCACGAATTGCTGTATTTATTAAATTATTCATTTCTGCAATGTCTTCATCATCAGGCAAACCTATTTCAGCATCTCCATAGAAATAATATCCTGTATAATCTGTATCTGCATTTTCAACAGGCTCTTTTGCTTTTTCTGCCATATATTCAAGACCGCTTTTGGTAACAGGAAAACCATATATTAACACTCTATTGTTTTCGTCATGATAGAAATTATCAGTAAAAAATTGTTTCATAAAATCCCACGCAAATTCTTTATTTTTGGATTGTGCAGATATTGCAAAGGTTTCAGGGATTGATAATACAGATTGTGAAATTGCAGATATTTCGTCACCTCCGAAATCGCCTTTTTTAAGTACAAAATAACTTTGATAGCTTTCTAGACGGGAATCATTTATTAAAACTGTTTCACGCTGATAGCAAAGACTCTGATTTGCAACGTATTCATTCTTTTCAGCTTCAGTCATATTATCCCAATTGAATTCAGATTTATATTCTAATTCTTCTTCATTTGGATATTTATCAGCGAATTCCAGAAGATTTATATATTCATCAGAATCAAAGGAACACGTTTTATAATCTTCACTTATAAAACTGTCCAAATCGAGAAGATTTGCCCATACCTGATATTTTGTCATTTGTTCATTATAATAATATACAGACATATCATCAGCAATATTTTCTATTGCATCCATATAATCCTGAGTAGTCCAGAAGTCAGATTTATCATTGAATTTGCTTTTTACATAGTCTTGGCTTATATAAAATGAATTAGGTATAGCATAAAGATGTCCATCTTTTTCCAATTGTTCAGCGATATTTGGAATAAGATTGTTTTTATTAAAATCTTTGTCGTTTTTCATAAATTCATATAAATCTGTCAAAGCACCTTTTTCGTCAAGATGATATTCGTCTATGAAATTTGACATCATTATTATATCTGGTGCATTATCTGAAATAATATCAAGGGCAAGCTGTTCTCTATCGCCTGTTATATTGGATTTACTTTCATATTCTGAATAATCCTTGAGTTCCACATGGTAATCAGTTTGGGAATCATTAAAATCTGCAATGAATTCTTTCATAAAATCATCCATATAAGATACACCCAAAGTGATTTTAGAAATATTTTCAATTTCTGATGGGTCACATTCCTTGAATTTTGTTGTTTTAACAGACATTCTTGCATAATCATTTGTAATTATTATTGCACAATTATCTTTTTCATCAATTAAAAATCCATTCAGATTATGTGTGTTAACTCCAGATGATGTAACATCAAAAACAGGTTCTATAGAATTGTCAGAAGCCTTGACTCCATATACTGTTTTATTTGACGGAATATAAAATGAATATTCACCGCTACCCTCAATAAAGTTTCTTGCAATGATATCAGGAAATTTATATGTTATACCGGTTTTTTCAATACAACCCTTTTCAAAATTGACCTTGTACATTTCCATATTGTCATCACCTGCATCAACACCACATATGACATCGCCGTTAGAACTCTTGCCAAATTTTCTGAATAATTTATCAGATTTCAATGTACCTCTGAATGTACCATCAGTATCTATTATATAGTATTTATTATCAATATTTACTATACAGCTTTTACCGTCACTTGAACAGAAAATCCCTGAAAACATTACATTTCTTGGATTTATTGTATCATATAATCCGCTGACTTCGTTTGATGAAATAAGTTGACCATCTATTGAATAAGTATTTATAAATATTTTATATGATGCTGAGTTTTCATAAAGTTCAGCATCATAATCTTCAGAAAATTCATCAGGTTCGGGAAGGTCTCCATAATCAACATTTGCAATAATCTGAACTATAGTATTATTTTTTGCAATACTAATATCATATGAATTTCCTGTTTTAAAATCTGGAAAATCAATTTCAGTCATATTTTCAAGATTTTTGTCACAGGTATAAAATACTGGTGTTATTTTCATACCTCCCCCACGAATTAAAAATTTATTATTTTCTATAGGTTCAATTCTATAT
>CAMWNQ010000033.1 GCA_947175655.1 uncultured Clostridia bacterium
TTCGTCTATTATGCCACCTGAATTATTTCGCAAATCAAATATAACATTTTTAATATTTTGATTTTCTTCAACTGCATAATTAAAATTATCAACTGTAGATTCATCAAAAATATTAAATCTGTAATAAAGCGTATCCTCATTAATTGCTTTATACAAAACATTCGAGTACATTTCTAAAAAATTACTTCTGATAAAATCAATCTCAAAACTTTCACCGTCACGCAAAACATCAAGTTTCATTGATGTACCATCTTTTCCCATAAGTTCAGAAATAATATTATAATATCCGGAATCAGTAACTTTTACTCCATTTACAGCGGTAATAATATCATTTTTTCGGAGATTCATTTTTTCAGCCTGAGAATCCGGTTTTACATTGGTAATGAGAATATTCCCTGTTTTATCCTTATCAATCTGAAAACCGCTTGATTTTAATGTAATAGACTCATTTACATATTTTTCATTACTCATATTTGAATTGTAATAATAAGTAAATCTGTCATCAAGACCGTTTATCAATCCGGAAATCATATTGTAAGTCATATCTTCTTCATTGACATCTTTATAAAAATTTTCTTTTACATCATCTATAACTTTAATCAATTCTCTATTACTTTCAGCAAATTCAATATCCTTCTTATAATAATTATAAGTGATTGCATATGTCATACCTGCAACAGCAAAAGTTTCTAAAATTCCATATATCAGGCTGTTTTTATTCATATTTTTTCTCCCTTTCATAAAATAAAAACCTCTCTCACTAAGGAGAGAGGCATATTAAAAAAATGGAAATTAAAACTTCAAATATTATTAGGATTTTACCTTTGCTTCAGCAGCAGTAAGAGCAGTATCTAATTTACCTGTTCCGCTATAAGTGTCATAGTTATCAACTGTTACAACACCAGCTGGGAAAGTACCCGTATAAGTAGAATCTACAGCAACAGCTATAGCCTTGCAAGTACCACCTTTGCATGAAGCCTTGAAGCTAAGAGACTTCATATCATCCATATAATTGCTGATTTTCTTGAAAAGAGAAGTACCATCTGTATAAGCAGCATTAGTAATAGTAACAGAGCTACCACCAGCAGTATATGCAATCTTCTTAACGCTTCCTGCATCACCACCTGCTTCATCTACTTCGATAAGAGCTGTATTTATAGCCTTGTATACTGAAGCAGCAGCTGTGTTAGCTGAAGAAACTTTTGACTTCTTTACATAACCGAGCATTGATGGAACGAGAATAGCAGCAAGTACGCCGATAATTGCAATAACAACGATAAGTTCAACGAGAGTAAAACCTTTAACCTTTTTAGTTTTCATAGCGAAAACCCTCCTTAATAAAAATTATAATTAACCGACAAAACATTAATCAAAAAATACGAATCGGAAAAAATCACGAAGAACGTCAACAGTCGAGCTCTTAACTAATTGTGTTCTCTCTATGTACTTAGTATATCATATTACAAAAAAATTGTCAATAGATTTCCAAAATAAAAACTAATTATGAATAAATTTTTACGGAATTGAATTCTTAAACGTTTAAGTAGGAGGTTTTTTCGTCAAATTGCACAAATAACAGTTAAATATATTACATTGCGTGGAGATAACGATAGAATTCCTGCTTATCCTGACATTTTTCAAGAGCATCTTTTTCAGCAATGACATTAGTCTTAACAAATCTCGCGAGTTCATAGTCAAGACAAACCATTCCAAACTGTTTACCGGTCTGAATAGCATTTTGAATAAGGTGAACCTTATCATCACGAATCTGAGCAGCACAGGCATCAGTTACATTGAGAACTTCAAGAGCAGCAACACGTCCGCTTCCATCCTTTTTAGGAATAAGAGTCTGAGAAATAACGCCTACAAGGTTATTTGCAAGCTGTGTACGAATCTGTTTCTGCTGATGTTCAGGGTAAACGTCAATAATACGGTTAATTGTATCAGAAGCACTTGTTGTATGAAGTGTGGACATTACAAGGTGTCCTGTTTCAGCGGCAGTAACAGCAGCAGTGATAGTTTCAAAGTCACGCATTTCTCCAACGAGGATAACATCAGGGTCTTCACGGAGTGCAGCTCTTAAAGCAGCAGCAAAGCTTGGAACATCATCGCCGATTTCTCTCTGATTAACCATACATCTTTTATGTTCATGAACATATTCTATAGGGTCTTCAATAGTAATGATATGTGCGGATTTGTTAAGATTTACATAGTCAATCATACCTGCAAGAGTAGTTGATTTACCTGAACCTGTAGGGCCTGTTACAAGTACAAGTCCTCTTGGACGCATTGCAAAATCTGCAAGAATTGGTGGAAGTCCTAAATCATCAAGAGTAGGAATATCATTTCTGAGAAGACGGATTGCTATAGCAGTACAACCACGCTGAAAATATATATTTACACGGTGACGATATCCGCTTCTAGTGGTAAATGAAAAGTCGGTATCCTTATGAGCTGCAACGCTTTTAGCCTGTTCTTCGTTAGTCATCTGATTTACAATTGAAAGTATTTCTTCTTCGTCCATTTCTGGATATTGTGACCTCATAGTTCTGAGCTGACCATTAAGACGTACAACCGGAGCAATACCGGAAGTAAAATGCAAGTCTGAACAGCCAAGAAGTCTTACTTCGTCTAAAATTCTGTGAATCTGAATAGCCATTTTAAAAATCCTCCCTGATTAAAAAATAAATTAAATTGCATATGTTACTCTTACGAGTTCATCTATAGAAGTGCTTCCGTTCTGCACAAGTTCAGAAACATTATCACGGAGCAATCTTGTGCCATTAGCTCTGGCAGCTTCTTCAATCTGTTCTTTAGTACCGCCCTGAGCGATGATAGATGAAACAGTAGAAGTACAGTGAATAATTTCATGAATAGCAGTTCTTCCCTTATATCCTGTACTGTTGCAGGCTGCACAGCCACAAGCTTCATAAATCGGTACAGACTGATTGATTTTCATAAGACGGTTTTCTTCATCCGTTGACATTCTCATTTTTTTGCAATTAGGACAAAGAACTTTTACAAGACGCTGTGCTATAACACCGATAAGAGAAGTGGCAACCATATAAGGAGCAACACCCATATCAACAAGTCTGACAATTGTTGAAGCAGCATCATTAGTATGGAGTGTAGAAAGAACCAAGTGTCCAGTAATAGCGGCTCTTATACCAATATCAGCAGTTTCAGCGTCACGCATTTCACCAATCATAACGATATCAGGGTCCTGACGAAGAATAGAACGAAGGGCAGCAGCAAACGTCATACCTGCTTTTGTATTAACCTGTACCTGATTAATACCATCAATATTTTTTTCTACAGGGTCTTCAACTGTGATAACGTTTACATTAGGCTTTGCAAGTTCACCGAGTGCAGCATAGAGAGTAGTTGTTTTACCTGAACCTGTAGGGCCTGTTACAAGGATAACCCCGTGAGGACATTTAATCATTGATTCAAAAAGCTGATAGTTATATTCAGTCATACCAAGGTCAGTAATCTTACGAAGAGCAATCTGACCGGTTGAAAGAATACGGATAACTATTTTTTCACCGTTTACAGTAGGAAGTGAAGATACACGGACATCAAGTGTAGTGCCGTCAACAGTCTGAGTAAAACGGCCGTCCTGAGGTACTCTCTTTTCAGCAATATTCATACCACTTATAAGTTTAAGACGTGTAGCAAGTGGACTCTGAACAACGCTTGAAATATTCATAAGTTCAACAAGGTCACCGTTAACACGGATACGTATTCTTGTATATTCTTTAAATGGTTCTATATGAATATCGGTAGCATCTGCTCTGAAAGAGTTTTCTACAATCTGAGTTGCAAGCTGAACTATAGGAGCACTTTCAACTCTATCCTTAGAACCGTCATCTTCATCAGCTATTGCACCTCTTAAAGCATTTACGCTTTCAACAACGCTGTTAACACCATCCATTGCATAACATTTTCCGATAGCCTTTGTTATAGCGGAATGTGTTGCAAAAACAGGGTCTGTATCCATACCAGTCATAACCTTGATATCTTCAAGTATATTAAAGTTATAAGGGTCATCAGTAGCTATAATAAGACGACGGCCTCTTATATTGATAGCAATTACTGAATGTTTTCTTGCTAAATCTTCAGGAACTTTTTTAACAGCTTCAGAATCAATATCAAAGTGTTCCAAATCTACATAAGGAACATGAAGCTTACCTGCAAGAGCTTTTGCAAACTGAGTTTCACTAAGTAATTTGCTTTCAACAATAATTTCACCGAACTTTTTTGCACCATTGGATTCTTTCTGTTTTGTAAGAACTTCCTCAAGCTGTTCTTGTGTGATTAAATTTTTTTCTACAAGATAGTCACCTATTCTGACATTTCTCATACTAAAAACCTCCAGTTATAATTATTTTACTTGTAAAATTATCTATTTTATGTTATAATAACATTAATCAAAAAAAATGAAAGGGGGGTAAAACAAAATGGAATTTGAAAATGTACTGAAAAGCGATTTTATGGACACTCAATTTTACATAATGTTTTATCTGATAGTATTTCTTTTCGGCATATGTATAGGAAGCTTTCTGAATGTTGTAATTCTCAGAGTTCCCGAAGGAGAATCACTGATAAAACGTTCCTCACACTGTATGACATGTGAAGCAAAGATAAGAGCTATTGACCTTATACCAGTATTCAGCTGGATTTTTTTAAAAGGTAAATGTCATTCGTGTGGTAAGAAAATTTCCGTGAGATACCCTATAGTTGAAAGCCTTAACGGATTTTTATATATGCTGGTTTTCTGGGTAATGGACTTTAATACTGAATCTATAATAACCTGCGTTATGTTCTCACTTCTTATAGTAACCGGATTTATAGACTGGGACAGACTGGAAATGGAACCGATAATACTTGCAATAATATTTATACTTTCTATCCCCTCTGCAATCTTTACAGATTCTTTAACTTTGACAGAAAGAGTAATCGGAGCATTATGTATAAGTGTTCCATTTTTTATTATAGGTGAAGTGTATCGTATTTTCAGAAAAAAATATTATAATGAAGATATAAGAGGCATAGAACTGGGTGATACACTGCTTATGTTTGCAGCCGGAGCTGTCATAGGTACACAAGCTATTATAGTTTCAGCTTTTTTCGGAATTATAATCGCAGCATTATGCGGATTGATTATAAAAAAGATAAGTGGTGAATCCAAATTTGCATTTGGTCCTTATCTTGCAATAGGAATAGCAATAGGAACTCTCTGGGGAGAAAATATTGCCCAGTGGTATATACAGCTTTTAACAGCTGAATATTAAATTTTAAAAAAATCAGGCAGCAGCTTTTTAACTGCTGCCTTTATTTTTTATTTGGCTATATTAACTTCATCGCCTAAAGTGTAGATAATATATATATTATCATCAGGATTATTGCTTATATCGGAAGAAGAAGCCTGAAATGATGAAGTAATTACAGACTGTGCTACAATCTTTGATTTATCAACTTCCATCAAAGGAGTAACACCATCTGCATGAAATCTTGGATTTCCCATAGCATCTGTTGCCTGTTTCTTGTCATAAATATAATATTTTACAGGATTTCCGTTTCTATTGATAATATTTACAAGTGGAATTGTTGCAACACTATACTGACAAGTAAAAGGATATTCCGCAGGGTCAGGAGATGCTAATTTGGCATATTCAATATTATCATAAGTAACAACACCAATAGAAAAATTTTCAAAATTCAGACTGTGTCCCTTTGTAATATCTTCAACCTTGGCAGTATCATGTCCGGTATTGACAAGCTGACTTGCACCTAAAATGTAATTGAATGAAAAATCCTTGCTGAAGAAATCAGGATTGAGCTGTGCAACTGCTTCGCCTATATCTGTACTTATTATAGTATTGCTTACATCATCAAGGTCACTTTCATTGCTGTGGTCAGAATCAAAATCAACCATACTCATAAGAATCTGACCTTTGCAAAGTTTATTCCCGTGAGAATCAGTTTTTACATTTCCTCCGCCGTCTTTTTCATCCTGATTAAGAATAGTCATAATTCTTATATTTCCTTTAGTGTAGACAGTATTAACACCATCTTTTGTATTTACAATACCCTTATAATAACTATTCTTGAATTTATTCACTTCATCAAGCAAATCAACGCTGTTTCCCTGATAAACCCATACATTTTCAGCATATCTGAGTGAATCCTGCATATAGTCCTGAATATTGTCAACATATGCGTAAGTTCTTTCAAAATCACTTGCTGATTTGTTAATTCTGGATACAGGGTCAACAAGTGCTAAAGCTCCAACCATAAGTATTGAAAAAATAGCCATAACAACGATAAGTTCTATAAGAGTAAAGCCTTTTAATTTTTTATCTTTCATAGTGCCCTCCGTCATTAGTCCTGAATTTCAATGAACTGGAAATTCAAATCAGCGTTAGGACCGTTGGGATCATAAATACTGCTTTTGCCTTCAACAATCTCTTTAGTTGAATATTTATTTGCATTCATATCAGCCATTGCTTCCTCATCAACCGGTGCACCATCCTTTATAGGATTACCATAGGCATCTCTTTTTACTTGCCCAGTAATAGAATCAATTTCAAATTTCTGAACCTTAACTTTAGTAGGATTGGATTCATCGCCAAAGAATACTTTAACTTCTATATTATCAGGAGTTACTACATATTCATTATGTGCATCATCCTCATAATAGAACTTATCCATTACAGTATCGCCATCAGTATCTTTTTTTATTATATTTTTTGAAGCAGCATATGGAGCCTGAATAGTCATCTTCTTACTAAGTTTACTGGAAGCTCTTGTTGTACTATCAACAACCCTTCCTATACCAAGGAGAATAACACCAAGCATAGAAAAAATTGCCATAGAGATAATTACTTCAACAAGAGTCATACCTTTAAGTTTTTTTCTTTTTTTCACGAGTGTCATCTCCTTAATATACATCATAGTACATAATAGTCCATGATTCATCTAAAGTATTATTGAATATAACAGGGTCAGCCGAACTTCCATTATCAACATCAAGAATATTGAAATTATTATTTGTTTTAGCACCGCCGAATAATCCTGAACCTATCCAAGAAGGGTTCTTAGATTCTCCATAGTAATTTACTGAATATTTACCACTGCTTACAGGTACATTCAATGTGGAATAAGGCATTCTTGCTGTACCAACAAAAGTAATATTGTTTGTAGAATTAATTGATGAACCCGCTTCACCGTACCAGTTTACATTAACTTTAGTATTTTCATCTATTGTACAGCCTGCATAAACCTGACTTGTTTCTATATTCATTTTAGCCATAGAGAGAGTACCCTTTATAAAGAAATTAACTGTACCACCCTGACTGTCATCAATATATATTTTATGGTCTCTGTCGCCTACGCTGAGATTATCAAGAACTACCCATAAAGTATTTTTACCAGGTTTAATAGTGATATCAAGATTTTTTCCGCTTGTATCACCGCCACCCTGTAAAATAGTGTTCTTATCAATAACCATAGTACCTTCAGCCTTTACTTCTTCAAAGCCATCTGTACCACCTGGTACTGCTGTATAATAAACGCTAGGGTCGAAAGAACCTGTATATCCGATTTTTTCGTGCATTTCCTGTAAAGAGGTTACAATTTTATTTTTAGTATCAATTGCAGGAGTTCCGTCCGGATTAATAGCAGTTATAGCTTCCTTGGTCATATTTGAAGGATAGATTGAACCGTTTACAGCTATATAATCAGAAGCAGGATGAACACCAGTGTAAGCATCTGATTCGGTTGTAAGAGTTCCATCAGGTTTATAATAGAATATGGAAGTAAGTTCTGTAGTTACTTCATAAGTATCACTACCATCAAAATTTACTTTTGTATAGTATTCAGGAGTGATTACTGTTATTGATGATTCATCAACTTCAACATTATTTACAGTATCCCAGTAATAGTATTCATTATCAGTCATTTCTGCCGGATTTCCTTCAGCATTTAACATAAGATTTCCGTCAGAATCAGCCTTTGCATAATATCCACTGTCATACTTATCCAGAGTATACGGGTCATCGTGATAAATATTACCAAATATATCAAATCTGTATCCTCTTGCAATTTCATCAGCATTCATCTGGAATGAAATATCTGTACCTTTGAAATTATATTGATACCACTGATTTTCTTCATAACAATTTCCTGCATTATCATAGTATGTAACTTTTGCATTTCTGGTATTGCCATCTCTGTCAATCCAGCCCCAGCCTTCATCTCCTGGCTGTTCAGAGTCATATACTTCATAGTTGGCAGAATCATAATCATAATGAATGTTATTAACTTTCTGATATTGAGGATCTATAGAAACAGTAGCTTCATGTTTGATATTATCCAATGTTGATACAGTATACCCAGGTTTTAAAGTAGGTGTAAAACCATTATAATTTTTAGCATAAATTTTACCACCTATTGTAAATGGAGCATTAAGATTTAAAGTTTCACCTACAACGAGGTCGCCTGTAATATTTACACCATTTCCGATAGTAACATCGCCTTCGACACGAACATCACCATCAATAGTAACATTTGCAAGTTCAAGATTACCCTTTGAATAAATATTACCACCTGTTGAATTGAACTGTGTATCGCCTTTTTGTACAAGGGATGCAGTCCAAGAGCTTAATTTTGTAGAATTTACAGTTATCTTACTATTAGAACTTGAATCCATAAGATACAAGTCAGCACCATCAAGAGACATAGCCTTGTCATCTGTAGTAAATGAATTGCAGAATATATTATAAGGTAACTGATTAATTGAAGATTTTACATCAATTTTACCACTAATATTGCCATCAACATATAAATATGGAATATCTTTCTGAACAAATTCATCTGTTGTCAAATCATAATCAGTATCGATTTCAAAATTATTCTCAATGTCAAGATTTCCCATAATAATTGTATTTGTATTTTTTTCAGAAACATTAATTTTAATATCATTACCTGATACACTTAAATTTCCGTTTACAAAAGTGGAATCAGTATCAATTCTAGTTCCATTCTTTAAGCTGTATGTCTGTTTTACGGCATCAATAAGACCCATTGCAAGTTCACCGGAGTAAAAACCTTCAGTAGAATCAGGCATCATACCACCAGCAGTTTTAAATCCCTTAACAGAGGTAACTTTAGGTTCATCAGGAGATTTTTTTCTTATATAAGCTGCAACTGTGCTTTCTTCACCACCGAGAAGAGCAGTAGCATTAACTTTTATAATCTGTTGTTCTTCCCACTTGTTTTTCTTTTCATTAAAAATATAAGTATCATCGATATATTCGATAGTGATTTTATCTGCCTGCCAGTTTCCGGAAGCATCATAATATCCGATTCTGCCAAGAGAAGAGTCATTGATTTTAACAGAAGGCGTAAGCACATCAGTTTTATTCATATTAACAATCATTTGAGCTACGCCATCATTTCTTGCCATTGCCTCCGCAAAACTGTCAATAGCTGCACGAGCTGTATATTCGGTCTGTGAGGAGGCATAATTCTTATGAGCCCTGTTGCTGGCAGAAGTTGCCAGCACCAATGTACTCGTAAGGAAAATGATAAGGAGCGACATTACAGATATAACTGTAAAAAGCACCGTACCTTTAAGCTTGGGTCTGGAGCGTCTTTTCATTTTTCTTACCACCTTTCAATCGCAAGTAAAAAAAGTAGATTAAACGACTCAATTAAAATTTGGTTCATCAAGGTTATAAACAGAATAGATATTTATAACTATAGTAGCAGTTGTAACTCCGACATTTTTTCCTGATGAATCTTTTTGAGTTTCTACATTCTCTTTCATTTTACCTGTTTCAAAATCAACACCAAAATCTGTATCTACAATCTGAACTGATTCAATATTGATAGATTTATTAAGCTTATTGATTTCTTCCATAAACTTCCAAAGATTTTCTTTTGTAGCCTTAACATTTACACCATACTGCTGAACATAAAGATTTTCCTTTGGTCTGAGTGCAAGAGCAGTACTTTCAGCCTTTTTTCTAAGAATTTCCATTGAATAATTGTTATTCAAATCGGCAAGGTCAAGAATAGCTGTAACAGGAACAACTGGAGTATAGCAATAGTAGCCTAACTGTGCATCACTGAGTTTTCCTACTTCAAGATTCATAATCTTAACATTGGACTTGTCAATAACTTCCTGCATAAATTTATCAACCTGATAAGGTTCAACAAAACCTGATAAAGTACCTTCAGCAAAATCATTTCCAGTATAGAAATTAGCAGAAATCTTATCAGCATCAGCCTTTATATTTTTAATATCCTTTTCAAGTTCAGGAATCTGCTGAATTTTTTCATCAAGTCCATCCCATTCAGCCTGAACAGCATCACGCTGGTCAGTATTTGATTTTATATCTTTATATTTAGGTTTTATAAGTCCAAAAAATCCTGCTATAAGAATTACAGCGCCAATTAAAACAAGTAAAACAACTCGTTCTCTATAATTTAATTTCATAATTATTCAGCCTCCCCTGATTCAGTATCTTCGTCAGCAGTTGTCGTAGCATTAGGGTCAAATATGGATTTTTCACTATTAAGATGAACATCGATGGTAAAAGCAACCTTGGAAGTTGTCTTTCCAGTACCTCTTGTAGTAACAATTTCACCCGTAGCAGGATTAACAGTCTGTGTTCCTTGGTCTTTCTGTTCTGTAACAACATATCCAGAATAGCTTGCATAAGCAAAATAATCAGATTCAAAAAGCTTTTCAACAAATTCAGCCGGAAGTTTCTGAGAAGGCTTATCAACACCATCACACTGAACTCTGAAATTTATTTTACCACTTGAATACTGAGGATTGATTATATGAATTTTTTCTATTTTAGGGTCAAGACTTGCACCAACTTTATCGACAATCTTCTGAAGTTCATCATATTTTTCACCAAGTATAACAGGCTGTGAATCCATAGCATCATTAAGATTGGAAATAGATGAAAGATAAGCAGAAACATCAGCTTTCATATTTGTATAGTTATCAAATTTTGTAAGCATTTCAGCGGTTTCAGGAGAATTTATCTTTGCCTGAATATCTTCAATATCGCTTTCAATTTTTCCGTTTATACCACTGAGAACTCCCCAGGCAATACCAACAACAGCAGCACAGGCAACTGTAACACCAAGAAGGAAATATTTATATGTACTGTTTGATTTGATTTTGTTGTTATTTACGTTATCAGTTTCAAGAAGATTGATTCTTTCAGTTTCCTTATTACGCTTGAACATTGCACCGATAGCATTTGCAAAAAGTTCAAATTTAAGATTGTCATATCCGTGAATCTGAGGAGGAGCAGTAAGAGTATCACCATTCAAATCCATTTCAGACATCTTGTCAATAAGACGTTTATAATAAGCATTGTCGCCTATTTCACCATAAAATATGATATTTTCAACAATTTCACCGGTATTACGGCTTCTCTGGAACTGAAGCATACGATAGATATTCTCTACAACAGCTTCAAATACATAGTCTTCAGAATCATCATAGTCTTCAGCAGAAATTGAAGCAAATCTTGAGAATGCAAGCTGACAGTCACCATTTTTACCTCTTTTTTCATAAAGGTTAAGGCTTATGAAGTTCTTGTCAATCTGAACCGCAAGCAAAGGCATCTTATTCTTGATTTTTGTATCAGCAAGAAGAAGCTTTGTAATACAGTTACAGCCAATCATAACTGATTTAAGGGAAATTTCAAGCATCTGGAAAACTTGCTTATAAGAGTCTATAATCTCATATGGACAAGCTGTTGCAAGAACAGTTACAAGATTTTCCTGACTTTGACTTTCTTCTTCGGAATCTCCAACTATAATATATGAAACTGAATAGGAATCATCAATTCCGAGAGCGTCCTGCATTTCCTTTTTTACATTTTTTTCAAATTCCTGTTCCTTAGCCTTTTCGAGCTGGAGCTCCTTGAATATGGTAAGGTTTGAAGAAATACTTACAATAGCATCCTTATCAGCCATTTTGTTGGATTTAAGGACATTGTTAACCATCATAGCTACTTTGGCAATATCCTTAACGTGACCATTTATAATAAGACCTTCTTCAAGTTCAAGTGTTGCAGCAGAACTGATACGGATTTTATTACCGCTTTCAGTACCTTTAATAATTCGTATATTTCTATCAGTAATATCAAATGACAGCATTTGTGTAATCCACCTTTCAATTTTTTATTGAATATTCTCGAATGAACCATAAAGTGCTGGGAATACAGCCATAAGTACCATACATACAACGACACCCATAAAGATAATAGCTACAGGTTCGATAAGATGTACAAGGCTCTGTACCGCTGAATCTGCTTCTTCTTCGTAATAATCTGACGCTTTTTCAAGAATGCTGTCCAAAGCACCTGATTCTTCACCTACATAGATGAGAGAACAGAACATTGATTCAAATATTTCAGTTCTCTGTACTGATGCTGACAGTGTTTCACCCTGCTTTACTTCATCAACAACAGTTTTAAAACGTTCACTTATATAACTGTTTCCGAGAATATCAGCTGCCCTTTGAATACATTCAACCATAGGAATACCGCTTGAATAGAGAGAACAGAAAGTTCTGGCAAAACGGCTGGTATAGATAGTAACCATAAGAGGACCTACAGAAGGCATTGTAACAAGCATACGGTCAAATTTAAGTCTGACACTTTCAATCTTGAGAGCATAGTTTATACCAAATATAATAGCGGCAATAACAGCAATAAGTATATACCATTTGCTAATAATAAAGTCACTGATATTCATCATAACCCTTGTAAGAGCAGGGATATCTTCAGGATTATCAAACATATCAGCAAAAGTCGGAATAATAAACGTAAACATAATAATTACAATGGCAACACACAAAACCATAAGTATAGCCGGATACATCATAGAACTTTTAATAGTGTTATGCATTTTATTTTCCTTGTCATAATGAGCCGACATTCTCTGCATTATGACATCAAGAGAACCGCTGGCTTCACCAGCAGCTACCATTGAAATTAGGAACTGAGGAAAAACGCCTTTGTAGATTTCAAGTGATGCTGAAAAAGACTCACCTTTCTGAACGTTTTCATAGATATCACGCCAGATAATCTTTGCTGATTCTTTTTCCTGTTCCTTGCACAAAATATCCAGAGCCTTAACAAGAGTAAGTCCTGACGTAAGCATAGCACTGAGCTGACGACAGTTGAATGATAACTCCTTAGTGGTAAATTTGTGCATAGTTTTTGAATTTGCTGAATCGGTTTCCTTATAGCTTTTAGAAGTAAGACCTTTTTCACGTAATTTTGCAAGAAATTCTTTTTCATCTGAAGCTGTCATAGTGCCTTTGACAGTTTTGCCTTTTGAGTCCTGAGCTGTGTAAGAAAAACTCTTCATTAAATAACCACCTCCATAAAAATAAATAGAATTAACAGGGTAAGAGCATAATACTCCAATAATAACAATTATAACTGTCTCGTATACAAATCTCCGA
>CAMWNQ010000034.1 GCA_947175655.1 uncultured Clostridia bacterium
TTACTGGATCATAACATGATTTTGAGGATTCTTAATGAAAATTGATTTCCGTGCTGGAAGTATATGAATTATTGACAAACTTCTTGAATGGATTTATAATAGTTTAAAAATAATATTTGTGGAGGGATTTTTATGAAAAAAATTATTTTTTTTGATATTGATGGTACTATAATAAGTGAGGATGAAAATTCTTTTATTCCTGAAAGTACAATTAAGGCTATACATCTTGCAAGGGAAAACGGTTGTTATGTTTATATAAATACCGGAAGAACTCTTTGCAGTATTGACCAAAGAGTAAAAGACATAGGATTTGATGGTTACATATGCGGTTGTGGTACATATATAAGTCATCAGGGAGAAAATATATTTTATCATCAGACATCTGATGAAATTTGTAGATTTGTTGAAAATACAATAATGAAAAGTAATGCGCTTCCTGTATATGAGGGAAAAGATGCTTTATATTATGATAGAAAATTTGAAAATAATAAGATACTTATTTCTTTCAGAAATGAATTTCTCAGAAATAGTGTACCATTTTTCAGTACTGAAGAAAATCCGGATTTTAAATTTGACAAATTTGTTTTGTGGCTGGAAGATAATAAATACAAAAATTTTTTAATTTCAGAAATATCAAAGTATTATACTGTTATCGACAGAGGAGGTGGACTTTTGGAAAATGTTCCGCTTGGATTTTCAAAAGCTACTGGAATACAAAATATATTGGATATTTTGAATATTGATGTAAATGATGCTTATGTTATAGGTGACAGTATGAATGACCTTTCAATGTTTCAGGCTGTGCCTAACAGTATAGCGATGGGGCAGGGGAAAGCTCTTCATAAATATGCCTCATATATAACTGATGATATTTATCATGATGGAATATGGAATGCTCTTAAGCATTATCATTTGATTATTGATTAGTAATTACTAAAATAATGGTTTTTATTAAGCAAATCCTGTCAATTGATACAATTGAAATAATGTGATTAAAATGATATAATATAAATAATTATAATCCAGAGGGGAGGAAAGGAATATAATATAAAATATATTCCTGTATTATTTATGAATATTGCCGTTGCACAATCAGGCGGTCCTACTTGTGCCATTAATGCGTCTCTTGCCGGAGTTTATCTTCAGGCATTAAAATCAGAAAAAATTGACAAAATTTTTGGTTCTCTCAATGGTATTGAGGGAATTATAAAACAGAACCTTATAAATCTTTCAGATTATCTCAAAAATGAAGAAGATATAAGTCTTTTAGTACATACTCCTTCAACGGTTCTTGGTTCATGCCGTTATAAGATTCCAGAAGGTGCTGATGATATATATGAAAAAATTCTTGAATGTTTCAGAAAATATGATATAGGAATATTTTTCTATATTGGTGGTAATGATTCAATGGATACTGTTATGAAACTTTCAGAATATTTCAGAAAAAACAGCATTGATATAAAAGTTATAGGAGTTCCAAAAACTATCGATAATGATTTATGCGGTACTGATCACAGTCCTGGATTTGGTTCAGCAGCCAAATATGTAAATGCCACTGTTCAGGAAATCGCAAGGGATAGCCGAGTTTACAGTGCAAAATCGGTCACTATTATAGAAATTATGGGCCGTCACGCTGGATGGCTTACTGCATCTTCCTGCTGTTTGAGAGCTAATGGAGAGATTGCACCTCATTTTATTTATCTTCCTGAAATTCCATTTAATGTTGATAAGTTTATTAAAGATGTAAAGGAATTACAAAAAATAAATAAAGCTGTAATAGTTGCAGTATCTGAAGGTGTAAAGCTTGAAGGAGGTTCTTTTGCAGGTGAACAGTATCAGTCAGGAAAAACAGATGCTTTTGGTCATCAGTATCTTTCAGGAATAGGCAAATATCTTGAAAATGTTGTATCAGATACTATTGGCTGTAAGGTTCGTTCAATAGAACTCAATGTTATGCAGAGATGCAGTTCTCATATAGCGTCAAAAACAGACCTTGACGAATCAGTTGAAATCGGAAAAAGTGCTGTAAAATCAGCTCTTAATGGATATACAGGCTGTATGATGTGTTATATCCGTGACAGTTCAGAACCATATTCAATTCATATTGAAAGTATTCCAGTATCACAGACAGCCAATAATGAAAAGTATTTCCCAATGGAATGGATTAATTCCGAAGGTAACAATGTTTCTGATGATGCTATACCATATTTCCTTCCTCTCATTCAGGGTGAAGTTGAACAGAAAATGAAAAATGGTATGCCAGTGCATTTCGTTATATAAAACATTTAAAATTCTTTGAAAATCTCGAAAAGATTTGAAAAATAAATTTGTATAAATTTGCAGATACTTCATATAATACCAATACAAATGAAAAAATAAAAAGATTTGTGGAGGTATCTATATATGAAGGCAACCGGAATAGTACGTCGTATAGACGATTTGGGACGAGTTGTAATTCCTAAGGAAATAAGAAGAACAATGCGTATTCGTGAGGGCGACCCTCTTGAAATATATACAAACAGTGAAGGCGAAGTTATATTCAAAAAATATTCTGCTATAGGTGAGATGACTGAAAGTGCAGGACATATCGCCGATATAATGAATAAGCTTGCCGGATGTCCGGTAGTTATATTTGACCGTGATCATGTAGTTGCAACATCAGGCGTATCAAAAAAGGAGTTTTCTGAAAGACGTGTAAGCAATCAGCTTGAAGAACTTATGGAAAACAGAGGTCAGTATTACAGCAATAATGAAAATTCAAGATTTGTTGTTGCAGAGGGTGTAGAAAAAAATGGACTTGCAGTATTGCCAATAATCTCCAATGGAGATGTTACAGGTGCAGTTGCATTTATGGAAAATGGTACAAGTCAGGTTACAGATTTACAAAAAAGTTTAATTACAGCATCAAGCCAATTCCTTGGAAAACAGCTTGAATGTTAAATAAATATATAATATAAAAACGACTGGAGAAATTTAAATTCTCCAGTCATTTAATTTTTTTGAAAACTTTAAAAATAAAAAGCAAAAAGACTCCGTATGGAGTCTCCTTGCCATGATATATAGGGATATTGGGGATTTTAGGTTTTTCGTTGGGGTAACGATAAAACCTGATAATGAAAATCTGCTTAGGTATCTTGCATTCCCTAAGCTTGTATATATTATAAATGCCATATGTGAATACTATGTGAAATATAATTGAAAAAACCCTGAAAATATCTATTATATTTTGTATTTTTTAGAATTTTGTGATTATTTTTGCCAGATATTGTTGAATCATAAGTGCATCATCAGAAGTAATTCCGTTTCCTGTATTATGAACATCAGCATTTAAAATTCCTTGAGTTTTAAGCTTATTATTTTCAGCATCTCCGACATATGAAGCGACAGCAACAACATCAGCAACATCTATTAATCCATCGACGTTGGCATCTCCTTGAAGATTTGATATGTCATTTTTATAAGGAACAATCCATTTATCGCAGTATGAAATCATACAAAGCATTTTTATAGTATCTCCATAATAAACATCGTCTCCGTAGTCACGTATACATTCCCAGAGATTATTCTCCCATTCTTTATTATCACCACATTTTGCAGTAATCAGGAATGGAGCAACAAAACAGAGGTCATTATAATCTTCATATGCTGTACCGTTAAGTTTGTAACCTGCCATTATATTATAAGGGTCTCCACCAGTTTGATTTATAATGAAGTTGTTTATTTTATCTGCGAATACTTTTGCATCTTTATTGTCATTTATAAGTACATCCATACCTATTCTCCAAGGAGTACGGCAACTGTTATATGCATACATTCCGTCAGTCACATCTTCAAGAAAATTTGCTGGAGAAGGTTCAAATTTTCCGTTTGAGTTTTTTATTATAAAATCAGGAAGCAGTCCGGTTTCAGAATTTTCTGTCAGTTCATTTATTATTTTATACGTTCCGTTATATACATTATTCCAGCGTTCATCTCCTGTAACTTCAGCAAATACTGGGAAATACTGAATTATAAAATCTGATGCTCTTGTTGCATTGTAGTAATTTTCAGTTTCATCACAATAATATACCCAGTCACCAAGCTGAATAAACCAGTCTTTTTTATTTACTTCATATGTCATTATATCATTGATTACAGCAGTAGCTTCGGCTTTATAATCAATATCACCATCACTGCCCCAGACATTGTCAGCAATTAAAAGAGCATATGCTATATCTATATCACCATCTGATGCAGAATCACAGCTCCCACCAGTCATAGAGCCTTCCTCAGCACCATCAATTAAAGCTGAACCATTGTCGCATTGTTGCCATGACATCAGATTTTTACCTATATCACTTGGGTGGGCTTTAAAATATCTGTACATTCCGTCAAAAATATCGTGTGCCTTTTCGTCATAATCTGACATACATGCAGTTATTAACATTCCATATCCGTGAGCTTCTGAAACTGTTACCGGTACAGATATATTGTCATTCTGATATGAATCTTCATTGTAGTTTACATAATATTGAATTTCATCTGTTACATATTTATCCTGATAGATATATTTGTCTTTCCATTCATCATAAAATTTTAAAGTGTCATTATAGTAATTATAATTGCTGTTTTCTTCTGCTGTTACAACAGGAAAAATTTGAGCAATTGCTGTGAGGGATAATGCAACTGAGAGTATTTTTTTTGTTTTTTTCATATAAATTTCCACCTTTTTTAAATAGTATTGAGTATATTATACAACACGATTTGTTTTATGTCAATATATATTTTAGAATATAAATAAAAAATTTTCCAAAGAGAACTTTGACATTTAAAAAAAATAAGACTCCTAAGGAGTCTTTTAGAGAAATAATATTAAATAAAAATAATATAAAACTATATTATAAAAAAACAGGTGAAATATATTATACGTCATTTCTTTTTAGATACTTTGATTTTTTCTTTCTGTTTTTTTGCGTGTACATTACATTATCCGCAATTGTTACGAGCTGGAACAACTGTGAATTTTCAGTAGGTATCTGTATGTGATGACCTATACTTGCAGTTAAAATATAGTCACGTTCTAGATTTTTTGATTCTCTATACAGATTTTCATGTATTGATTCAGTAAGTTTGATAGCATCTTCTTCGGAAAAATCTGCTGCAAATACTATAAATTCATCACCTCCGAAACGACAGTATACTTCACCGTTTGCACACGCTTGTTTAATAGCTTTTGCTGTAGTGCGTATAGCTTCATCTCCAGCCTTATGTCCATAGTTGTCATTTATGATTTTAAGATTATCCATGTCAATAAACATAAGCATAACAGGTCTTTTTCGTTTTATGCAGTATGTGAAAAGTTCAGATGTATTATTTTTAAAGCCGTTTCTGTTATATATTCCCGAAAGAGTATCAATAGTATATAATTTATCCAGCTTTTTTATGGCACTATCAAGACATTCAATTTTTCTTATATTTTCTATGGAATTGCATATTGTAATACTCCACGTCTGAAACATAGGGGATTTTATCGGAAAATTACTGTTAAGAATTATTATATATCCAAGACATCTTTCACGGAAATGTATAGGAACAAAATAATAAAATTTATTTTTATCTGTATCTTTAAGCATCTCAGGAAGCATTAATCTGGATTTAAAATTTGAACCGCTGAAAAATTGACCATTTTTTAATGCAAGTGGAACTATTACATTATCTGTATATCCTTCAATTGTAAAATTTGTATTTACTTTAAAAACATAGTTGTTATCATCATATATTGTCTGATTCCAGTTATCGCATAGACATAGATAAAATTCTTCTGCTTTTATCTCAGATATAAAAGGCTTTAATCTTTCGGTGTATTCTTCTATACTGTCACAGTCAATAAGCTGGCAGGACATTCTGTTTATTATTGAACGTGATATAGCATTACTTTCCAATGTTCTATAATTATGTTTTTTGAAACTTTCAATAGTTTCAGAATTTGTACTTTTACAGCCACAGCTTTGGGTAAATCTTGGAGTCATATCCAGAATAGTGCTTCTTTCGCATTTATGTCCGTTAAGATGTTTAAAAAGAATTTTGCAGGAAAGTATTCCGGATTCTCTTAGAGGTCTTTGAATAGATGTTAGTTCAGGATAATAATTTCTTGCATCATAAGTATTATCAAATCCTGAAAAACAAACATTATCAGGAATTTTAAATCCATTTTCTTCAAATATATTCATTGCTGAAACTGCCATAACGTCATTGGCTGATATTATTGCATCAGGCATTTCAAGACCTGAATTTAAAAAATAATCTGCTGCCTGTCTTCCGCTTAATGCACGGAAATCACCGAAATATACACGTCTTTCGTCAAAAGAAATATTATATTTTTTCAAAGTTTTTCTGAATGTATTATATCTTACAACACTTTCCGGATTATTTTCAGGACCGGAAATATAATTGAATGTTTTAAATCCGTGATGAATTATGAAATGTTCCACGATTTTTTCCATAGCATCAGTATTATTTATGCCTATATGATAAAATTCCGGTATATCGTTGTCAATGCTTACTGCTGGAATATTTGATTTTTTTATTCTGGAGATTATTTTATTAGCTACAGCAGAGGAAGATATTGTATTGGTAAGAAGTATTGCACCGTCAAATTTTGAAAAATCAGGAAGTGAAAATATGTTGTATTCTCCTGTATCGTGCCTGTTATCTGACATTATCCCGCCAAAAGCTATGAAATGTACAAGATTGATGTTGTGAGAAACAGCATACTCCTGAATTCCGCCTACTATACAGCTTTGATAATATTCATCAATCCCCGAAACGATAACGGCAATATTGATATATCTGTTCAATCAAAATCACTTCTTTCATAAAAAATTCTTAACAATAAAGAAAAATTCTTATTTAATTATACCACCTTTGATTTTAATTTTCAATAGAATTTTAAAAAAAGTATAAATAATATCAAAAATAAATTATTAATTATATCAAAATTGCCTGATTTTCCAAGATTAAAAAAACTTATTCCATATAAAAAATATCAAAAACGTAAATAACAGTATTGACATTTTACAAAAAATTTGGTATAGTAAGAAAGTAAAATACTTGTCGTATCTATTATATTTTTTTGGAAAGAAGGCTCTTAATGAATATCTGGCATAATATTAGTCCCAAGCGTATCAGTGCTGATGATTTTGTCGCTGTTGTTGAAATCGCTAAGGGAAGTAAAGTTAAATATGAACTTGATAAAGAAACCGGTCTTATTAAAATGGACAGAATTCTTTATACTTCTACTCATTATCCGGCTAACTACGGTCTTATCCCAAGAACGTATGCCGATGACAATGACCCTCTTGACGTTCTGATTATATGTTCCGAAACGCTTTATCCTCTTACTTTAGTAAGATGCTATCCGATAGGTGTTATAAGAATGATGGATAATGGAAAGCATGATGACAAGATTATTGCTATTCCGTTTGATGACCCTAATTATAATACATATACGGATATTGATGAACTCCCAAAACATGTTTTTGAAGAAATGATTCATTTCTTTAAAGTCTATAAGGAACTTGAAAACAAAACAACTGCTATTGACGAAATCGAAAATGCTGAGAGTGCCAGAAATATTATATCATCAGATATAGAAAACTATATTGATAAATTCTGTAAATAATTTTTTGTGAAAGGAATATCTTTTATGACTGCAAGTGAAGTTTTATTTAATCAGGAATCAAGTGTTGCACCTGTAGGTGTGATTGCGATGGAAAGTGCAAAGGAACTTGGAGATAAAATAAACGATTATCTCGTTAAATGGGCTAAAAAAGGTGGTAACGATATTGATACTACTCTTATTGAAGTTGAATGCCCACGTTTTTCTTCAGGTGACGGTAAGGGATATATTAAATCTACTGTGAGAGGAAAAGATTTATATATTATTGTTGATGTAGGAAACTATAATTGCAAATACAAGCTTTTTTCACGTGAAAACTGTATGTCTCCGGATGACCATTTTCAGGACTTAAAGAGAGTTATACAGGCTGCAAGCGGAAAGGCTCACAGAATAAGTGTTATTATGCCTATTCTCTATGGGGGCAGACAGCACAGAAGAAATTACCGTGAATCCCTTGACTGTGCATGGGCTTTACAGGAACTCGAACAGATGGGAGTTTCAAATATAATAACTTTTGATGCTCATGACCCAAGAGTACAGAATGCCGTTCCTCTTATGGGTATAGACAATGTTATGCCAACTTATCAGGTTCTTAAAAGCCTTATAAAGAACGTAAAAGACATTGAACTTGATAAGGACAAGTTTATGATTGTAAGTCCTGATGAAGGTGCTTTGAACAGAAATATGTATTATGCCTCTGTTCTCGGTGTTGAACTCGGAATGTTCTATAAGAGACGTGACTATTCAACTATTGTTGACGGAAGAAATCCGATTGTTGCTCACGAATATCTTGGAAATCCTGTTGACGGAAAAGACATTTTTATTGCCGATGATATTATTTCCTCAGGTGAATCAATGCTTGACCTTGCATATGCTCTTAAAAATAAGAATGCAAACAGAATATTTGCCAATGCTACATATGCTATATTTACAAATGGTCTTGAAAAGTTTGACAAGGCTTATGAAGAAGGATATATCGATGGCGTATTCGGTACAAATCTTACATACAGAACTCCTGAGCTCTTAAGCAGAGAATGGTTCCACGAAGTTGATGTTTCAAAATACATTGCATATTTTATAGCTTCAATAAATCACGATGTATCAATAAGTTCAGTTATTGATCCTCACGAAAAAATTAAAACTTTACTTCAGAATTATCATAATAGATAAAATAAATATCCCGTGCTTTTAAAATAAAGGCACGGGTTTTTTTATATTATTTAATCTCCATCTATAACAGCATCAGAGATATCTTGAAGTCCGGAAAAATTATCAGAAATCTGCATAATTTCATTATCTGATGTGAGAATATTATTTTGAAGAATCTTTGCGTAATTTGTCTTCATAATTTCTGCAAGGTCATCATCAACATCTCCGAGATTTCCGGTAAAACTGAATCCATCGTTTGATTCGTCTTCTTCAATGTCTTCCGGAAATACTCCCATATTATCAATATCTCTAAAATCTTTTTCTAAATTTCTTTCGTCTGTCATATAAAAATCCTCCTGTTGTTATTAATCTCCGAATGATATTCCCAAATCCTTGGCCATAAGCACCATCTGGTCATCAGGGTCAACAAATTTTGTTTTTCCTGCAATGTCCTGAAGTTTATTTGAAGTAATCTTTGAGCCTATCTTTGCAACAGTTCTGCCGTATTTTTCTTCAGCGATAAGTTTTGCAGCGTGTACACCGAACTTTGTTGCAAGAATTCTATCATAAGCACTTGGACTTCCTCCACGAAGCATATGACCTGGAACACATACTCTTGCTTCTATTCCTGTATTAGCCTGAATCTGTGCAGCGATTCTGTTTGTTGCAGTAGTCATTCCTGCTTCCTGACGTTTTTTAAGGCGTTCTTTTTTCTTCATTTTTGCTTCTTCTTTATCAAATGCACCTTCTGCAACAGCAAGTATTGAGAATGATTTACCTGATGCACTTCTTGCGAGTACTGCTTCACATACTTTTTCTATGTCATATGGAATTTCAGGAATGATAATAATATCAGCACCTCCGGCAACTCCGGCATTAAGAGTGAGCCAGCCAGCTTTATTTCCCATTATTTCACAAAGCATTATTCTTGAATGACTTGCAGCAGTTGTATGAAGTCTGTCTATTGCATCAGTTGCAATATCAACGGCAGTGTGAAATCCGAATGTTACATCAGTACCATAAATATCATTATCAATAGTTTTTGGAAGACCTATTACATTAAGTCCTTCATCTGAAAGAAGCTTTGAAGTTTTATGAGTACCGTTTCCACCAAGAGTAAGAAGACAATCAAGTTTCTGTTTTTTATAAGTTCCAATCATGTTCTTTACTTTATCAACATTATCATCGCCGATAACAGTCATCATCTTGAATGGCTGACGCTTAGTTCCAAAAATAGTTCCTCCCTGCGTGAGAATACCGGAAAAGTCAGAAGGTCTCATATCTTTGCAAAGATTGTTGATAAGACCATAATAACCGTTTGAAATGCCGACAATTTCAATATTATCCTCTCCGAAACGTTCAAAGCAGGCTTTTGCAACCCCTCTGATAGTGGCATTAAGTCCGGGGCAGTCGCCTCCGCTTGTTAAAATACCGATTCTTCTTTTCATTTTTTTGCTAACCTCCGTTAAAATTATTTTTTATAAAATCAAACAATAGCATTTACAATTGAAAAATAGTGGAATATACTTCCTGCTACTACAAAGAGATGCCATATTGAATGAAAATATTTATACTGTTTTTTTATATAAAAGAATATTCCTCCTGAATAGCACAATCCACCAGCTAAGAGAAAAATTATTGATATTAACGGGCTTTTATCAATAAGTGGTTTGATTGCCAGTATTATACCCCAGCCCATAGCAACATAACAACAGAGTGAAAATTTTTTAAACTTTTCCAAATCTATTGATGAGAGTACAGTTCCTAATATAGCAGATGCCCATACAATGCCTAATATAATCCAGCCGAGAGTGTTTCTCAGTATGCAGAGAGTAATAGGGGTATAAGTTCCGGCTATAAGGAGATATATTGTATCGTGGTCAAGTATTCTGAAAAGTTTTTTTGCCTTTTCATTTGTCAGTGCATGATAGAGAGTGGACATAGTATAAAGAATAATGAGAGATGCTCCATAAATTGATGATGCCACTACTTCTTTTGCACCGCCATGAGATACACTCAATACAATAAGCACAACACAGCCTGCAATTGAAAGTAATGCACCTATGCCGTGGGATATGGAGTTGAAAATTTCTTCTCCAAGAGAATATCTTTTGATATTGGTTGTTTTTGATGTTGTCATTTTTAACACACCTTTCTTGTTCTGATACATATTATTTTTGACTTTCTTTATTTTTTTCAAAAAATTTTTCAAGTTCTTCAGGAGGCATTGGCTTTCCATAAAGATAACCTTGTCCGAAATCACAACCGAGTTTTCTGAGAATTTCCGCCTGTTTTGGATTTTCAATTCCTTCAGCGATAGTCTCTATCTTTTTTGATTTTGCAATTCTTATAACTGCATTTACTATTTCAAAAGCAATAGGGTCAGTCTCGATATCGATTATAAATGAACGGTCAAGCTTTAAAAGTGTTATTGGAAGTATTTGTATATAACTCAGTGATGAATATCCTGTTCCGAAATCATCCATAGCAAGTTTGACACCAAGTTCACGAATCTGATTCATCTGTGAAACAGCATAATCCACATCATGAAGTGCAAGACGTTCTGTAAGTTCAACTTCAAGCCATTTAGCATCAAGTCCTGATGTCACAAGAGCTTCAAAAATATGCTCTTTCATATTTTTCTGATAAAAATCATCTGATGTAAAATTGATTGACATTACTATTTCAGGGTATCCCATTTTCTGCCACATTACATTTTGACGACAACCTTCTTTCAGAACAAAATCACTTATTTTCCCTATAAGATGAGAATTTTCGGCAACCGGTACAAAAATATTCGGAGATATGACAGTACCATCCGGTTTAATCCATCTTATGAGAGCTTCAACTCCCATTATAAGACCTGTATTCAAATCTATTTTAGGCTGATAGAATAGTTTTAATTCATTATTTTCTATAGCATCAGCAAGGGATTTTTCAAGTTCATTGTTATTTATAATTGCATCATGCATATTGCTTTCATAACCACAGATATTATTTCTTGAATTATCACTGGATTTAAGTGCGAATTCGGCGTGTTCAAGAACTTCTGTAAAGTTAGCACCATCAGCCGGCATTTTTGCATATCCTACTGAACAGGAAAGGGATTGCACTGAAAATTCATTCTTAGCAAGCTTTTGAAAATCTCTCTGTATCTGTTCAGCTGTTTTTTTTGGCAGTTCTTCATCACCGTAATCACGTATGATAACAGCAAAATTGTCACCGCTTATTCTTGCCGCCAAGCCTCCCAGAGAAACATACTTATATAGATTATGTGCAAAGCTTTTAAGTATTTTATTACCACTTGAATATCCGTATGTGTCATTTATTATATGAAACTTATCTATGTCAAATACCATTACCCAATATGAATATCCCAGTTCACGACAACAGTTATAATTTTCCTCACCGATTTTTACAAGTTTGTTTCTGTTCGGGATTTCTGTTACATCATCAGTAAATGCAAGTTTTTCAATAGTAAGGTCTTTTTCACGTTCTGATGTTATATCAATGATTGCACCGCCTATAACAGGAAAATCTTCATTATTTTTATATGGTACTGTTTTAAGTCTCATTGAATACCAGTGATATGTATTATCAGAGGATTTTATCTGTACTTCAAGATTTGTTATTTCATTGCTGTAATTTTTTGATTTGTAATTAGCTGATATATATGAGGCATATGCATTTCTGTCATTTGGATGAATAAGCATTTTAAGTTCTTTAAAAGATATAGTGCTTTTACTGTATCCAAGCATACGCATACATTCATGGGATATATGAAAAGTTTCATCATTACGGCTTAATATTATGCCTATTTCTGAAAGTTCCATAGAAAGCTTATGTCGCTGATGAGAAGTTTCAAGTTTATTTTGCATTCTTTTGAGTTCGGTAAAATTAAATCCGGTACTCATATAAAGACAGCATTCTTTTGTCTGTTTAATAAGTGATGTACTCCAGGCTATGTACATATCCATATTGTTCTTATCAGTTATATGACTTTCACCAAGCTCTTCATTGATTAGAAGATTTACAGTTCTGTTATTTATATCTTTGATGTCAAAAATTTTTTTCAGCATAGCTTTGTTATCAAAATCCGGAGACTTTATGCCAAGTTCATCACGAAGTTTTTTGTTCATAAACAATGCAGAACCGTCATTTGTCCAGAGAACTATTTCTGTATTCAGTCCTTCTGTTATGCCTGAAAACTCCATAATATCAATTGTGGGGTTATTTTTATAATATATCGCATTTGAAACAGCGAAAATCAGAAACATTAATATTATCGTTATTATATATACAGAGATTGTTATAGTGGCAACTTCAGGGTGCATCCAAGAATAAATAAGGACAAACAGTGTTGCAACAGAAATGATAGATGCAGAAGTTAAAATTTGCTTATGTTTCACCCATAATATCTCCTTTATTTTTATATTTTTAATTATTTTCAGTTTGTTAT
>CAMWNQ010000035.1 GCA_947175655.1 uncultured Clostridia bacterium
TGATTGTTGTATGTCATCAAAATTGCTTTCAAATTTATCAATATTAATATTGGGATTGGTATTAAATTTAAGAATAAGTGAAACTGTTTTGTTATCTTCTTTTTCAGAGCAAATTACTCCCATATGCTCACAATATCTGTTAATCGCAGGTTCTATCATTTTTTGTTGCATATCATTTATTACTGAAAAACAAATATCGGCTTTATGTGCATTGATAATTATTTCACATTCTTCATTCAGCTCATTATGAGAAATATCAACTTTATCAGAACCAGATAAAAGCAATATATATTTTAAACTATAAAGAACAAGTTTTTTTAATTCTTCTGAATTACATAAACTAAATACGCGACTTGACTTTTCTGTTTTAAAATCACACTCAATATTAATATTAAAATCATTATTTATACGAGATGCCATTTTAGGTATAAAAGTAATAAGATTGTTAAGTTTTCTATCTGAATATTCTTCACTGCCTTTTGCCGTATTTATAATAAGCATACCAAAATTACAAAAAAACAATATACAACGTAGATGTTCAATGATATTATTAACATAACTATGATTAATAGTTTCCTCTGACTCCTGTTGTTCAAGCAAAGCAGTAAAATTTGTAATTACAATGCTTAATGTAGTATTCATAGTCTTAATCCATTGAATAAGCATCTCATGTTCAATATCTTTTTGGGAATCCCTTTTGATGTCCACAACAACATCATCGCAGACGTTGTTATTTTTAACTTTTTCCACAAATGTAGAATAGGTACTGTCGTTTTCAACAGTTTCCATAAATGTACCATTGAAGATATCATTACCAATTTTTAAACGAACACAACAAAATTTAACGTTTGGCAATTGTTGAAAATTACCATTTACGAATTCAAAATAGGACGGAAATTGACCATTAAAAAATTTCTTGGTTTTATTTGTCCATACTAATTGTTTATCTTTAAATACAATTACAATTTCTTCAGAGTTTGAATACATTTTTTTTATATCATCCAAATAACTTTTCATAATCATCCCACCCGAATATTATCGATTTGTTTATCAAAATATAAACAGTTGAACTTAATCTTAAACTATACCTAACATTATACACTATTTTTTTCAAAAAATAAAGATATTTTTGAATTTTTTTTGAAGTCAAACGATTTTTGTTAAAAACATCCAAAAAACTTTAAACATTATTGTTTATTTCCACTTTTTATAGTAAAATTTACTATTTTTTTTATTAGGGACTTGAAAATCTATTTTTTTTGGTGTATAATATACATGTAAAAAATTTCTAGGAGGTAAAATCCAATGTCAGTAAAAGTTGCTATTAACGGTTTTGGCCGTATTGGTCGTCTCGCATTCAGACAGATGTTTGGTGCAGAAGGTTACGAGGTTGTTGCTATAAATGACCTTACTAAGCCTTCAATGCTCGCTCATCTTCTTAAGTATGATACAGCTCAGGGAGGTTACTGCGGTAAAATAGGTGAAAATCTTCACACTGTTTCTGCTGATGATGAAGCTGGTACTATCACTGTTGACGATAAGACACTTAAAATTTATGCTAAGGCTAACGCTGCTGAACTCCCTTGGGGTGAAATCGGTGTTGACGTAGTTCTTGAATGTACAGGTTTCTATTGCTCAAAAGATAAGTCACAGGCTCATATCGATGCTGGTGCTAAGAAAGTTGTTATTTCTGCTCCTGCAGGTAATGACCTTAAGACTATCGTTTTCAGCGTTAACGAAAAGACTCTTACAGCTGATGATACAATCATTTCTGCTGCTTCTTGTACAACAAACTGCCTCGCTCCTATGGCTAAGGCTCTCAACGACTATGCTCCTATCCAGAGCGGTATTATGTCAACAATCCACGCTTACACTGGCGACCAGATGATTCTTGACGGTCCTCACAGAAAGGGCGACCTCAGACGTGCAAGAGCTGGTGCTGCTAACATCGTTCCTAACTCAACAGGTGCTGCTAAGGCTATCGGTCTTGTTATTCCAGAACTCAACGGCAAGCTCATCGGTTCTGCTCAGAGAGTTCCTGTTCCAACAGGTTCAACAACAATTCTTACAGCTGTTGTTAAGGGGGCAGACGTTACTAAGGAAGGCATCAATGCTGCTATGAAGGCTGCTGCTTCAGAATCATTCGGTTACAACGAAGACCAGATTGTTTCTTCAGACGTTATCGGTATGAAGTATGGTTCACTCTTCGATGCTACACAGACAATGGTTTCTAAGATTTCTGATGACCTTTATGAAGTACAGGTTGTTTCTTGGTATGATAACGAAAATTCATACACAAGCCAGATGGTTAGAACAATTAAGTATTTCGCTGAACTTGCTTAATCAGTTTAAAATCATTTTATTATAATTGTTCCTAAAAAAAGGGCGGTTCTTCGGAACCGTCTTTTTATTTATAAAAAAATCGGGCAGACAAATAAATATCTGCCCTTTTCAAGTCATTTTTTATTTTATTCCATAAATATTTCTGTATTCAAGCATCTTGTCTATATATTCTTTTCCTGAAACAACATCATTTTTAATCGCTTCAATAATATCATTCATATTAACAATTGAATATACATCTATTCCGAAATCACGTTTTACTTCCTGTACTGCCGAAAGTTCTCCCTGACCCTTTTCCATTCTATCAACAGTTATAACCATTCCTGTAACATTAACATCAGCTTCTGATTTAAGTTTAGGCATAGATTCACGGAGTGCCTTGCCAGAAGTCATAACATCATCTATAATGATTACTTTTTCGCCATCTTTAAGAGTTTTTCCAACAAACATTCCGCCTTCGCCGTGGTCTTTAGCTTCTTTTCTGTCAAAACAATATGAACAGTCTATACCATATTTTTTGCTGAGTGCAACGACTGTTGATACAGCAAGCGGAATGCCTTTATATGCGGGGCCAAAAAGTGTTTCAAAATCAATTTTATTGTCAACAATACAGTCAGCATAAAATTCTCCAAGTTTTTCAAGCTGAGAACCAGTTTTATAATTTCCGCAATTAATAAAATATGGAGCTTTTCTGCCGCTTTTAAGTGTAAATTCTCCAAATGTAAGAACTCCACATTCAACCATAAATTTAATAAATTTTTCTTTGTATGTCATATTTTTCTCTCCTGTTTTTTATATTTAAAGCTGTATTTTTATTTAAATAACGGCTTTATTTTTTTATAAATTTCTTTCGTCTGATTATTTCCGAAAATTTTACACAATTGACTGTTTATATGCTGCTTCCTCTTGGATAATGGAATTTTAACATCTGATATGCCATCGCTTACAATATTATAAATTTTCTTTAACTTATCTTTGGAAAACTTCATATCTTTCAAACAAGTATTTATATTATTCTGAGAAATGCTTAATGATTTTTCTTCAGGTTTAACTTCTTCGGATTCAATATTGTTTTCAACAATCCAAGATATTAATTCAATATGAAATCCACGTTTATTCCAAAAATCACTTATATATTCAAAGCCTTTATCATTGCTTACGATATAAATATAACACTCTTCTTTCTTTTTGTCCCCCAAAAGATAACCAAGATAAGATGAAAGCTGAAAATCTAGTGCATTCTTTCCGCCTGCTGATACTTCAAAATATGTAATTTTAGCTTTTGAGTCAAGAATTTGCTGATGAAGTTCAAATGTTATTTTATTAGCATTTCCACTGTAAAAAATTACAACATTATCACTTTCCTTGAGTTCAGGCAATCCACTGAATCCTGTTTTATGAACATTTTCATAATCTATAAGGTAATATTGTTTAAAACCTTTATCAGCCTTTTTTTCAGATTTTTTATCAATTTTCTTTTCAGATTTCTTTTTCTTTTTATCTCCCATCGAATATTATTTCCCTCCTTTCCTGTTTTATTTACTTAAATTACAGATTTTCTATTCTGACCTTATCAAGTTCTTTAATCCAGATATTAACACTCGCATCACTCGGCATACGGAAATCGCCTCTTGGTGAAAGAGTTACACTTCCAACCTTAGGAGCATCAGGAAGACAGGAACGTTTAAACTGCTGTGAGAAGAATCTCCAGTAGAATTTTTTCTCCCACTTAAGAACTATATCAGGTGTATATTTACCTTCAAAAGAAATGCAAGCTATTCTGAATATTTTCAGCGGTGAAAATCCGAAACGCATCATATAATACAAAAAGAAATCGTGAAGTTCATAAGGACCAACCAAATCTTCTGTTTTTTGTGCAATAGTTCCGTCTTCTTCAGGGGGGAGAAGTTCAGGACTTACCGGAGTATCAAGTATATCAATTAAAATTTCTTTAAGATTGTTCTTTGATATATCAGCTTCATAATTAACAAGCCATCTTACAAGAGTTTTTGGAATGGATGCATTTACTGCATACATTGACATATGGTCTCCATTATAAGTAGCCCATCCAAGTGCAAGTTCAGACAAATCACCTGTACCGATTACTATTCCACCATACTGATTAGCTTTATCCATAAGAATCTGAGTGCGTTCACGAGCCTGTGAATTTTCATAAGTAATATCACGAATTTCAGGATTATGAGAAATATCTATGAAATGCTGATTGACACTTTCCCTGATATTTATTTCTTCAAGAGATACACCATAAGATTCTGCAAGACAACAGGCGTTATTATATGTTCTGTCTGTAGTTCCAAAACAAGGCATCGTTATGGAATGTATTCCCTTTCTGTCAAGACCAAGCATATCAAAAGCGTGAACAGTAACAATAAGTGCAAGAGTTGAATCAAGACCGCCTGAAAGTCCTATAACAGCATCTTTACAGTTAATATGATGTAATCTTGTCATAAGTCCCACAGCTTGCATTTTAAGTATATCATTGCAACGCTTATTCAAATCCGATTTCACTGACGGTACAAACGGCAACTGCGGAAAAGCTTTTTCAAGTTTTGTATCAGTCATATTCATTGAGAAGAAATTATAATAATAATCATTCTGAACTGATTTCCATGTGGAACTTCTTCTTCTTTCAGATGTGATTTTAAATATATCAACATCTGCAACAGTTAAACCATTCTCAAATAATTTTGATTCCGCAATAACAGAACCGTTTTCAGCAATAATATTATGACCTGCAAAAACCATATCCGTTGTGCTTTCACCTATTCCAGCATCAGCATATGCATATACTGAAATGGTACTTCCTGATTTTGCTTTTACTATCGTTTTTCTGTAATCAGACTTTCCTATAACTTCATCGCTTGCTGAAAGATTGAATATCATAGTTGCACCATTCTGTGATAATCTTATGGACGGTGTATCACCTACCCATAAATCTTCACATATTTCAATACCAAATGAAAAATCATTCATATCTTTGCATACGAAAAGCTGATTAGTTCCGAACGTGACATTTTTACCATTAATAATTACATCATATTCTGATTCAATACCTTCAGCAAAATGTCTTGCCTCATAAAATTCACTGTAATTAGGAATATGTGACTTTGGAACTATTCCTAAAATATCACCTTTATAAATAACTGCACCACAATTATACAATTTATTCATATAGGAAAAAGGAAGTCCCACAATCGAAATTATTTCCATACCAGCAGTTTCTTCTGATATTCTTATTAAATTCTCTTCTGCTGAATAACCGAGCTGTGACTGTAAAAATAAATCTCCACAGGTATAACCTGTAATGGAAAGCTCTGGAAAGCATATAACTTTAACGCCTTTTATATAGGCCTCTTTAACCAATTCGATAATTTTATCTGTATTATAATCGCAATCCGCAACTTTAAGTTCTGGAGTAGCACAGGCAATTTTAATAAATCCGTCTTTCATTTTAAAAAATCTCCTAAAAAGTAATGTCAGAATATAATTATATTATATCTTATTTTATGCAAATATGCAAGAGGAAAATAAAAAACGGACAGATATAATTTATCTGCCCGTCAATAATATCTTATGCCGGAAGTGACGTGATAATTTTAGCAAGATACTGCTGAATTACAAGAGCATCATTCGCTGTAAGACCATCACCTGAATTATGAACATCACTGTTTACAATGCCTTTTTCACTGATTGAATTTGATGAACTATTACCTACATATGAAGCTACTGCAACAACATCAGCAACATCAACAATTCCGTCATCATTTGCATCACCATAAAGAATTTTGGATTCTGTAGGTACAGGAGCAGTTGTAACTGTTGTTGGTACAGGCGGAGCTGTTGTCGGAGGTTCTGTAACAACAGGTTCAATAGATTCAAGAATCCATTTCTGACAATTATTGCCGTTCAAAGTCCACTGCTGAACGTTAGAACCGCTTTTCGTTTCGGCATTCGCAATTTCAAGACCGCTTTTATCTTTTGATGCTCTCGTGAGAATATTATAAGTGCCGTCCGGATTTTTTATAAATTTAAAGAGATGTGAACTGGTTTTATTGTTTGTTAGAATTTCAGCATTAGCACCATCACTTCCTGAACCGTTTGCAATATTGAGATAATAAGTTTTTCCATCAGCAAGCTGTGAAATTATATAATAATATCCACCGCCAAAATCTTTAAGACTCCATGTATTGTGATTGGCAGAAGAATCCGCACCCCACTGCTGAACATTTGCGTTATCTTCAGCACTTGCATTTGCAACTTCCATATAAAGATTGCTATTACTGTTCTTGAACATATAATTTACAGATGTGTCCATTTTAACACCGAATGCATCAACTTTCTCAAGAATCCAGTTCTGACAGCTTGCACCATTAAGTTCCCATTCCTGAACATTAGCACCTGACTCTGTTGAACCGTTTACAACTTCAACACAAGCATCACTGTTAAGCTTCGGACGTATTGTATATGAACCATCACTGTTTTCAACAAACATAAACTGCTGAGCATCTTTATAATTTTTCTGGTAAAGTTCTATATTTGTACCATTATCCTTTTTATTGGCAGTAAGGTCAAGACAATATGATGCACCGTCTGATAATGCTGAATAAAGATAATAATATCCTTCTTTAGGAGATGCAACAGCTCTCCATACATTATGTGCTGATGCTCCTTCCGCACCCCATTGCTGAATATTTGCACCATTTTCAGCACTACCATTTGCAACTTCAAGATAAAGACCACTGTTTACATTCTTAATCATATAAAATGCACCATCATCAAGTACAGCGGGAACAACAACAGGTGTAGGTTCTGGCCCAGGTGTTGGATTAACAGTTCCCTTTCCAAGAACCGTTACAGCAGGTTTATTAGGTAATGGCTGTTCTGAACCAAGATAAAAACTTGCGTGAGGAGGCTGATTATATGCTATATTTTGTCCGGCAACCTGATTTCTGTACTGCGGGTCATGCATAAGAGTTGTTATTCTGTAATCAGTTTCATATGGAGTAGCATAAATTCTTATAGATTTTCCGTCAGCAGCTCTTACTATTAGTTCTTCTCTCCAGTCACCGAAAATATCGGCAGAAAGACATGGTGTTCCCTTTGTTGTATTGCATGTATAATAACCGTCTGTTGAAAGGAGTGTTGTAAGAGTTCCGTCGGCTTTCATTTTTGATATTTTAGCAGGAGAATCCGTATAACCGTCAAGTATTTCACGTTCAAGGTCACCATCCCAGTAGCTGAGGAAGTTTACTGCTGGTCTTCTGCATGAAAGCGTATTTCCTGAACCGTCAAATACATCATTTCCAAGTCCCCAGAATTCCGCACCGTCATTTCCTGTCCATACGTTATCAGCACAACATCTGCCTGTATCACCTGTGCCATCTTTATGGAATATAACTTTACCATTTGATGCATCAAGAAGACTTACTCCATATGGCTTATCTTCATGACAAATCCAAAGTTCAAGTCCTTTTCTTTCTGGAAGCAAATCACCTAAATGCATTGCATCTCCGTGACCTTTATTATAGCACCAAAGAACTTTACCATTATCATCAAGACATACTGAACCGAGAATAAGTTCCTGCTTACCGTCACCGTCAACATCAGCAGGCATACAGTTATGATTTCCGTCACCATATCCGTCAGCAGATTTATTATATCCGGTATCAAATCCCCAACGTTTAACAAGTTTCTTATTAACAACATCATAAGCGACAGCGGTCATTCTTGTATAATAGCCTCTTACAGATACTGCACTTGGCTTATTCCCGTCAAGATAACATACAGCACCAAGATAACGTTCACTTCTATTCCCGTAGTTATCACCCCAAGTTGACTTCGAAACTGTTCCTCTTGGATATTCATAATCAACAGTATCAAGAGCCTTTCCAGTAAGTCCGTCAAAAAGTGTATAGTATTCATTTCCTGTTATAATATGACCTTTTGAATTTCTATAATCCTTTGAAGCATCACCGATAACATTTCCCTGACCATCAACTGTTCCGTCACAGGTTTTACAAGTCATTTCAGCCTTGCCGTCCAAATCAAAATCAGCAATAAGGAACTGTGTATAATGTGCACCAGCACGAATATTTTTACCTAAATCTATACGCCAGAGTTTCGTTCCGTCAAGACGATAACAGTCTATGTATACATTGCCAGTTTTACCATTAATAGAGTTATCCTGTGAATTTGAAGGGTCCCACTTGACAAATATTTCATATTGACCATCACCATCAACATCTCCGACAGAACAGTCATTAGGACTGTAAGTACATCCTGAACCTGTAGGCTGGTCAAGTTTTAAATCAAAATAAGCATTATTTGATATTAACTTACAATTTTCAGTACTTACTACTTTACCTCCAGATATTGTTTCAACCTTATATTTGCTCGATGCATTTCCGTCCTTATCAAGATAACAGGTAGCATTTCCGGTATTGCTTGTATATATAAGTGTATCATTTCTGTAAAGTTTATATACTGTACTTGTATCATCGTTTGCAAGATATCTCCAGCTTACAAGCATACCTGAACCCGTATTTATTGCTGAAATACCTTTGTCAAGATATTCAACGTTCATACTAGTTGCAGCATTGGATTCAATATTTACAAAATTTCCGCTGTATACTATTGACATAGATGCAAGCATACAAACAGAAGTAACTGCTGAAAGCAGTTTTTTTATTTTTCTGTTCATTAAAAAAACCTCCTATTTTGATATAATTTAATAGAAAAAAACAACAATCTTTAATTTAATTATGCATTATTTACATAAAAAAATCAATGACAAATACTGCTTTTTTACTGATAATTATAACTTTATTATAATTATCAAAAAATTAAAATTTGTAAATTTATTAAAAACGCAAAAAAATAAAGAGCTGTGTTTTTCAACACAACTCTTTAAAAATCAGAACGCGGAAGAAGGGATTTGAACCCTTGCGCCCCTTTCGAGACCTACTCCCTTAGCAGGGGAGCCCCTTCACCACTTGGGTACTTCCGCATGAGTGAATAACGGACAGGGTGGGATTCGAACCCACGGTACGTTGCCGTATCACTGGTTTTCAAGACCAGCTCCTTAAACCACTCGGACACCTGTCCATATATTAAATTATCTATCACTTTACCTGACTTAATAAGTATACCATATAAATATAAAAAAGTCAATAGTAAAATACGTAAAAATAAGCGGCTATATTATATTTATTTTTGTTAATATTTACCAATAAACCTTAAATATAATACCGCTTATTTCATCTTTATTTAGTCAGATTATATAATAACTATTTTTCTTTATTTTTCATTCTCTCAAAAACTATTTTATAACCATTGTTTCCGTCTTTAAGTGAACGGTTAACACGACTTATTGTAGCTGTACTTGCACCTGTTTCTGATACAATTTTTTTATATATGCGGTGTTCATAAAGACATTCAGCTACCTGAAGTCTTTGTGCAAGAGATGCAAGTTCAAGATTAGTACATAAATCATCAAAAAATTTATAGCATTCATCAACATCATTTAAACATAAAATTGCTTCAAAAAGTCTGTCCATATTTTCAGATTTTATTTTATCAATCATAAATTTCTCTCCGTTTTCATAACAATATATTTATACTAATATTTTATCACATCATAGTATAAAAGTAAAGGGATTTTAAAAAAATCAGGCATTTTTATAATGCCCGATTTTAAAATATTATAATTTTAATCCCAAGACGCTTCTTCACCAGCTGCACATTTAGAATAATATATAAGTATATCAGAAGCATCAGCCGCATCTATTACTCCGTCACGATTAACATCAGAAACACGTTTTTGCTTAGGCGTAAATCCATCATTAACTCCCATAGAGAATGCACCATAATGCCTTATAACATCTGTTGCATCTGATGCATCTACAATGCCGTCAAAATTCACATCTCCTCTTATGAAATCGAGTTTTATATTATATGAACCCACCGGCACACTGCTTGATATAGGATATATCTTTATTTCTGCTGTATCACTTTTTTCAAAAGCATCTTCAATGTTTTCCGGAGAAAGTGTACAGGAACTTGAAATATCAGTCACTTCTGTATTTATAATTCTGTTGCCCTGTTCATCAAAATCAGTAGTTTGAGTAGATATAGTTATAGTTACTTTAAGACCTTTTACATCAATTTTTCCGGTATCATCCATATCATAAACAGTTTTAGAAGGTACACTCTCAAGTGCAATTACGGCTTCTGAATAAAGAGCATTTATAGTCATATCAGAAGTTGCTGTCTCAGGATGAATATCCCATTCAGAAAATATTCTTTGAGTAAAAGGATTTATATTTGATTTTAAAGAATCTGTATCAGGAAGTGAATAATCAATTGCCGCACCTTTTTTCAATTTCTGCGTATTCATCACATTCCCGTAAAAATCAACAAATGAGATTGTACATATTTCCTCAAGTTCAGTCATTGATTTTGCCAACTCAGAAGCACTTTTATCTGATACAGCCGTTTCAGCATATGAAACCGGAGAAATAAGTAGTGCAGATGACAGGAATAATGAAATCGTATTAATTAACAATTTGTTCAGCTTCATAATTAAAACTCCTGTTTTGTATTTTTAAAATTATAATTCAGATACAAGCTTTTCAAAACGTTTCATAGCTTCTATAGTATTTTCACGTCCGCCAAAGGCTGTCAGTCTGAACCAGCCGTCACCATTCTTTCCGAATCCAGCACCCGGAGTTCCTACAACAGCAATCTTTTCAAGCATAAGGTCAAAGAAATCCCAGCTATTCATATTGTTAGGACACTTAAACCAGATATAAGGTGAATTTATTCCGCCTGTATATTTTACTCCAAGCTTATCCATAGTTGCTGAAATAATCTTTGCATTTTCCTGATAGTAAGAAATATTTTCATGTATCTGCTTCAGACCTTCTTCAGTAAATACTGATGCCGCCGCACACTGTACAGGATATGAAACACCATTGAATTTACTTCCCTGACGTCTGCTCCAGAGCTGTGAAATGCTTACTTCTGTACCATCTGATGCCTTAACAATAAGTTCATCAGGAATTACAGTATAACCACATCTCATACCAGTAAAGCCGGCAGTTTTTGAGAGTGAACACATTTCTATTGCACATTCCCTTGCACCTTCAACAGCAAAAATACTTCTTGGAAGTTCAGGGTCTGTTATGAAAGCCTCATAAGCAGAATCAAATATTATTATTGCATTGTTCTTCTTAGCATAATCAATCCATACTTTGAGCTGTTCTTTTGTGTATACTGAACCAGTAGGATTATTAGGGGAACAAAGATATATCAAATCAGCGTGTACATTTTCATCTGGCATAGCAGCAAAGCCATTTTCTTCATTTGAATCGGCAAAAATTATATTTCTTCCATTCATTCTGTTTGAATCAACATAAACCGGATATGCAGGGTCTGTAACAAGTACTACATTGTCATTGCCAAATATATCAACAATGTTTCCACAGTCACTCTTTGCACCGTCATTTATACGGATTTCATCAGGCTTTACACCAACACCAAAACTTTTGTAATATCCAGAAACAGCATTTTTCAGAAAATCATATCCCGCACCGCTGTCCTCATAGCCTTTGAAAGTTTCCTTAACGCCCATTTCTTCAGCACCTTTTTTCATTGCTTCAACCGCAACAGGAGCTATAGGAAGAGTAACATCTCCTATTCCCATTCTTATAAGGGGAGCATCAGGATTCTTTGCCATAAAAGCATTTACTTTTTTAGCAATATTAATAAAAAGATAATTCTTTTCAAGTTTCAGAAAATTTTCATTTAAAGTTGGCATATCACATTCTCCATTCCGTCAGCTAAATATTTATCATCAACAGTACCTTCAAATACATATGTTGCAGGACCAGTCATCATAACAGTACCGTCTTTTTTATAAGTAATTTTAAGGTCTCCGCCTCTAAGATGTATAAGAATTTCTTCATCATAATTACAGAAACCGTTTAAAACAGATGCTACAGCAGTTGCACAAGCTCCAGTTCCGCAGGCAAAAGTTTCACCACTTCCCCTTTCCCATACACGCATTTTAAGTGTATGACTGTCTATTACTTCAACAAATTCAGTATTAACTCTGTTAGGGAAAATCTCATGATTTTCAAATAAAGGACCTATTTTTTCAAGATTAAGATTATCAATATCCTTTGTAAAAAGTACAGCGTGAGGATTACCCATTGATACACATGTTAAGTTATATTCAGTTCCACCCACTTCAACAGGCTGTGAAACAAATAAATCAAGACTGCTTTTTACTGGAATATCCGCAGGTTTCAAAATAGCCTTGTTCATATCAACTTCAACGCTTTCAACTTTTCCGTCACTGATAAACAATTTAAGATATTTTATACCTGAATTTGTTTCAAGAGTAACTTCAGTTTTATTAGTAAGACCCTTATCATATACATATTTTCCTATGCATCTTGTAGCATTTCCGCACATCATTGCTTCTGAACCGTCAGCATTAAATATACGCATACGAAAATCTGCTTTTTCTGACGGCATTATAAGTACAAGACCGTCTGAACCTATGCCAAATCTTCTTTCACTAAGCAAAACAGATACTTTTTCAGGTTCTTCGACTTTCTCTTCAAAACAATTTATATATATATAATCATTTCCTATACCGTGCATTTTAGAAAATTTCAACAAAAAAACCTCCTTAAATAATTCAAAATAAATCTAGATAGATTTAATGCCTTTTTCAGTATAACATATCATATTTTATTTGTCAAGATATGTATTTTCAAGGGCACGGAAATCAATTTTCATTAAGAATCCTCAAAATCATGTTATGATCCAGTAA
>CAMWNQ010000036.1 GCA_947175655.1 uncultured Clostridia bacterium
ATATTATATTATATAAAAACAGGAGAGATAAAAAATGCTTATAAGAATTACAGGGGAATTTGAAACGGCAGATATTGCTGAAATTGTTTCCGGAAGAATAAAATCTAGTGTAAAAGGCATAAGAAGAACAGGTATCATATATAATCGTGAGGCTAATGCCCTCAACGGTTTTGAACATAAAACAAAATTCACACTTCTTCCGACTGCTATTACTTCACAGAATTATTTTACTGCTGTTATGGAAAGTGATATATCTGTTGATATGATTGAAGAACCTAAGCGAAGAAGCAATGCATATCTTTATATTATATGTGAATCTGAATCAGCAAATAATGTAAAATCTCTGATGTCAGCATTCGGAGGAACACAAATAAAAGTTTCTGAGTCATAAATTACAGCTCCGGCAGAAAATTTTCTGTCGGAGTTTTATTAATATTAATCCGGCATATTTTAATAAGATATTGCATAAATATTTATCAGCGGAAATTAAAAAAATACATCTTTAAATATTTCTGATTATTTTCTAATATGGAGGACAAAATGGAGAAATTCAAACCTGAGGGCTGTTTATTTGCATCAGCTGAAAACAGATATTATATTAGTTCTTTAGAGGGACTTAACAAAGCAATTGAAAAAGGTGAGACTCTTGAAGCAAGAGCATCAATATGTGACAGTGAACATAATCTGATTGTTGAGCTTCCCTGTATGAAAGGCATTATAAAACGTGAAGAAGGAGCAGTGGGCATATCTGAGGGATATACAAGGGATATTGCACTTATTTCACGTGTAAATAAATATGTATGCTTTAAAGTTATTTCGATTGAAACTGATGAAAACGGTGAAAAATATGCTGTACTTTCAAGAAAAAAGGCACAGCAGGAATGTTATAAAAAATACATAAAACCTCTTTCTGCCGGTGATATTATAGATGCTCGTGTAACGCATCTGGAACAGTTTGGTTGTTTTGTGGATATAGGCTGTGGTATACCGTCTCTTATACCGATTGATACAATATCAGTTTCAAGAATTTCACACCCGTCCGACAGATTCGTAAACGGTCAGGATATAAAAGTAATTGTAAAAAGCAATGAAAACGGCAGAATATGTCTGACTCATAAAGAATTACTTGGGACGTGGTCAGAAAATGCAAGTCTTTTTAAAACCGGAGAAACTGTATCAGGAATAATACGTTCTGTAGAAGATTATGGCATTTTTGTTGAACTTACACCTAATCTTGCAGGGCTTGCAGAACCTAGACCAAATGTCAAAGCAGGTCAGCAGGTGAGTGTGTATATCAAGGCATTAATTCCAGAAAAAATGAAAGTAAAGCTTATAATAGTAGATGTATGTGATGATACAGAAAGATTTGATAGCTGTAAATATTTCATAGATGATTCTCATATTTCACACTGGGTTTATACACCTCCAGAATCTTCAAAGCTTATTGAAACTAACTTCAGATAATGATAAAAAAACAGGAGCTTTTCAGCTCCTGTAATTTTTTTAATTTTTGATGATAAATGCAGTATCAACAGTTCTGCATACTTCTGAATAGAATCCCTGACTTTTAAGAATGTCACGGCATTTTAAAGCATCATTCATACTTTGAAATTGACCAAATACGGCAGAACCGCTACCAGTCATAACAGAATTTAAAGCATCATTTTCAGTCATAACAGATTTTATAGTATATACTGTTTCAGGATTATCAACCTGTTCAAAAATATTGCTGTAGTATTTATATGCATCATCTCTGCCGGACTTTATAGTATCAAGAAGTTTTTTTGTTTCAGGGTGTACGGGATTTTCGAGCATATCAATATTTTTATATGCCTGTGGAGTAGATATGCCGTCTTTTCCCTTTGCAATCAGGATTATTTTATCTGCAAGGTCATTAATTTTTGTAAGCTTATCACCTATATTTTCTGCAAAAGCAGTTCCACCCATAAGAAAAAAAGGTACATCAGCACCAAGTCTGGAAGCATATGGAAGCATATCATCAAAGCTGTATTCTGTTTTTAATAGCTTGTTTAGTATGAAGAATATACAAGCACCGTCCGAACTTCCTCCGCCCATTCCTGCCTGAGACGGAATATTTTTTATAATATTTATCTTACAGCCGAATTCAAGACCGCTCATCTCTTTAAAGAGAAGTACGGCTTTATAGGCTATATTTTTTGCATCACAGGGAATGTTTGAATCTGAACATTCCAGAACGATATTATTTCCTTCGGTAAGCTCTAGAGAAACAGTATCATAAATGCTTATTGTCTGAAAAATGCTTTCCAGAGTATGATAGCCATCAGGGAGTTTTCCTGTTACATCAAGACTGAGATTTATTTTTGCGGAAGTATTTACAGTAAGCTTATTCATTTTTATCAGCCTTTATCTTATTTACAAAACTTTCCATTCTGCTTATTGCCTCTGTGAGATGTTTTAAAGAATAAGCATATGAAATTCTTATAAATCCCTCACCGCATTCACCGAAAGCATTACCTGGAACACAAGCTACATTTTCTTCATCAAGAAGTCTTTCACAGAATTCTTCACTTGTAAGACCAGTACTTTTTATGCAAGGGAATACATAAAATGCACCTTCTGGATTAAAGCATTCAAGACCGATTCTGTTTAATTCGTGAACCAGAAAACGTCGTCTTCTGTCATATTCATCAGCCATTTTTTTAATCTCATTGTCACAGGAATTGAGAGCCTCAATAGCAGCGTTCTGACTTATAAAAGGACTGCACATTATAGCATACTGATGAATTTTTACAAGCTGGCTGACAATTTCCCTTGGAGCAGTAAGATATCCGAGTCTCCAGCCGGTCATTGCATATGCCTTTGAAAAACCGTTTACATAAATGGTACGTTCTCTCATACCTTCAATCTGAATTATGGAGTAATGTTCTCTTCCGTATGTAAGCTCTGAATATATTTCATCAGTGAGAACTATTATATTAGTATCACGGATAACATCAGCAATTTTTTCCAAATCTTCTTTTGTCATAATAGCCCCTGTAGGATTGTTAGGGAAAGGCAGAATAAGAAGTTTGGTTTTATCAGTGATTTTACCTTCCAAATCTTCCGGAGTGAGTTTGAAGTTATTTTCAATCTTAGTCGGAACAGGTACAGCTACACCGCCAATCAATTCAACAAGAGGTGCATAACATACAAAACTTGGTTCAACTACAAGAACTTCATCACCTGTATCTATTAATGCACGTAATGCGAGGTCGATAGCTTCTGAACCTCCGACAGTTACTATTACTTCATCTTCACTGTCGTATGAAGTATGAAATTTTCTTTCAATGTAATTACATATAGCACTTCTGAGAGGTTCAATACCCTTATTTGCACCATATATAATTTTTTTTCTTTCAAGAGTCTGAATAGCTGATTTTCTTATAGCCCAAGGAGTTGAAAAGTCAGGTTCACCAACTCCAAGGCTTATAACATCTTTTTTAGTAGCAGCAATATCAAAAAACTTTCTTATACCGGAAGGTTTCATTTTCTTTACTTTTTCTGATAAAGCTTTATTATAATCAATCACGGACAAACAAAGCCCCTTTCATCAATATCTTCTTCTTCAATGAAGATACCTTTTTCTTTATATTTTTTGAGAATGAAGTGAGTAGCAGTAGAAATAACGCCGTCTATTGCGGAAAGCTTTTCCGATACAAACAATGCGACTTCCTTAAGATTTCTGCCTGTAACTTCTATAGCAAGGTCATATGAACCTGACATCAGAGAAACACTTTCAACTTCATCATACATCATTATAGTTTTTGCGATTACATCAAAACCACAGTCTTTCTGTGGAGTAACTTTAAGTTCGATAGTGGCAGTAACCTGAGATGTATCGTAAATTTCTTCATTGAGGATAACGCTGTATCCCTTTATAATGCCTTTGTCTTCAAGTTCCTTAATCTGAGAAGAAACTTCAGCTTCAGAAATTCCGAGCATATCCGCTATTTGAGAATTTGAGAATCTAGCATTCTGCTTTAAGATTTCGATGATTTTATTCATAGTAAAAAAATCCCTTCTTTATCAGTTATTTATTTTTATAAAAACAGGCTTACGCTGTTTAAAATAGCAAATGTAATCAAAACCGGCATCAATGGCAAGGGCAGTACCTTTTTCGATTCCTGACCCTAAATCTTCGACAGTATGGGCATCAGAACCGATTGTAATAAGTTCACCGCCAAGCTGACGGAACATTTTTGCATATTTCAGATTCGGGAATGTCTGACCATATGACTGTCTTAAACCGGAAGTATTTATTTCAATGCCTTTGTCTTTCTGGATAAGTTTTTTGAAACTGTCTTCTATCAGGGAATCCCAGTGTGATATATCAATATCATATCCAAGAGCATTATACATATACCTTAAATTATATGTAAGATGACCTAAAACATCAAATTTACCCCATTCACAAAGCTTATTTATTTCAATAAAATACTTTTCAAGAAGCTGTTGTATATCATATTCACTGTACTCCCCATAATTGAGAAAACAGAAATCCTCTGTCCTTGGGAGCTGGTGCATAGAACCTATTATAAAATCAAGGCGGTTGTCGTTTACAACTTTTTCAGCAATTTCAAGGGTTTCAGAATCGTGGGTAGCCTGACCCAGTTCAACACCGCATATAAGATTTATTTTATCTTTATATTTTTCTTTCAGTGCAGTTACAGCAGTTACAGAATTTTCAAAATCCTTCCCGAAATCATAAAATTTATACCAGTTTTCACCAGTATAATGATTTTCCGGATACCATCTGTTACATTCGCAGTGGTCAGTTACAGCATATGCAGTAAGTCCCAGAGATATTGCCTTTTCAATCATTTTATTTATATCTGCCTCGGAATCAACAGAAAATTCCGTATGAGTATGGCAGTCTGTCAAATTCATTTTTATCACCTGAATTTTAAATTAGTAATTACTCATTATTATATAACATCTTTTTTCTGAATTCAATAGATTTTGAAAAAAAATACAGTAAAAAAATAAAATTATATATATCCTCTTTATTTTTTCAGTATAATGTGATATAATGGTATAAATATTTTTTTGGAGGTATTTTTTTATGAAGGCAGTTATAACAGTTATCGGAAAAGATAATGTTGGAATTCTTAGCAAGGTAAGTGGCATATGTGCTGAATGTCACGCAAATGTCATTGAAGTTACACAGAGTGTTTTACAGGATATGTTTGCAATGATTATGCTTGCGGATATATCACAGCTTGAGGGTGATTTTTCTGCACTTGTTGACAAGATGAATGTACTTGGAGAAAGTCTCGGACTCTCAATACATACAATGCACGAAGATATTTTCAACTCGATGCATAAAATATAATAATATTATAGCATTATAGCATATGAAAGGATTTTTTTAAAATGCTCAATAAATATGATATTCTTGAAACTATAAGAATGATTCAGGACGAATGCCTTGACATCAGAACTATAACTATGGGAATTTCTCTTCTTGACTGTATAGACCCTGATATAGACAAAGCCTGTGCTAAAGTGTATGAAAAAATTACATCAAAGGCGGAAAAGCTTGTTGAAACAGGTCAGAAGATTGAAAAGGAATACGGAATACCTATTATAAACAAGAGAATAGCTGTAACTCCTGTTGCAATGCTTGCGTCAGCGTGTAAGGGAGAAAGTCCAGTAAAGTTTGCACTTGCACTCCAGAAATGTGCTGATACCTGCGGAGTAAACTTTATAGGCGGATATTCTGCACTTGTTCAGAAAGGTTTCAGTGCCGGAGATATTGAACTTATAAAATCAATTCCGGAAGCACTTGCCGTTACTGATAATATCTGTTCTTCAGTAAATATCGGTTCAACAAGAACAGGTATAAATATGGATGCTGTAAAGCTTATGGGAGAAATAGTAAAGGAATCAGCTTTAAAGACTGCTGATAAGAATTGTATAGGTCCTGCAAAGCTTGTGGTGTTCTGCAATGCTCCTGAAGATAATCCGTTTATGGCAGGAGCTTTTCACGGTGTCGGAGAGCCGGACTGTGTTATCAATGTAGGAGTATCAGGGCCGGGCGTAGTACGTTCAGCACTTGTAAAATATCCTGATGCGTCAATAGATGAGATAGCAAACATAATCAAGAAAACTGCGTTTAAGATTACTAGAATGGGACAGCTTGTTGGTTCAAGAGCATCAGAAATGCTTGGTGTACCATTCGGAATAGTTGACCTTTCACTTGCACCTACTCCAGCAGTAGGTGACAGCGTTGCACATATCCTTGAAGCAATAGGTCTTGAATGCTGTGGTACTCACGGTACTACTGCGGCACTTGCTTTACTTAATGATGCTGTCAAAAAGGGAGGCGTTATGGCATCATCTCATATAGGCGGACTTTCAGGTGCATTTATTCCTGTTTCTGAAGATGCCGGAATGATTGATGCAGCTATAAACGGTACTCTTAAACTGGAAAAACTTGAAGCTATGACGGCAGTATGTTCTGTAGGACTTGATATGATAGCTGTTCCAGGGGATATAACACCTTCCACTATTTCAGCAATAATTGCAGATGAAGCAGCAATAGGAATGGTAAACAACAAGACAACAGCAGTACGTATTATTCCTGCTATAGGCAAAAAAGAAGGAGATATTCTTGAATTCGGCGGACTTCTCGGAAGTGGTCCTGTAATGCCGATAAACAATAAATCTTCTGAACAGTTTATCAGAAGAGGCGGACGTATTCCAGCACCTATGCACAGTATTAAAAACTAAAAAAATTACAAGCTCCCCTTTAAGGGGAGCTTTTTTTATATAACTATAAAATCACTTTTTGCATATCCGGTAATGCCATTATAAAATACGACATACCAGCCATTAGTATTTCCATATACTGTAACTTCTGCATTATTCGGAATAGAGCCTATTATCGGACTGTTTGTTGACGGATAGCTTCTTATATTAAGACCTGAGCCATCTGTTACAACAACCCCCTGAATAACAGCACCAGCATTTACAAATGGAATTCCGAAGTAGTCACATAACGACTGTACAAGATTTTTTGCTATTGCATTAAGATTGTGTTTTATCCAAGCTTCATCATAATAGTTATCGTGATATCCGAGTTCGCAAAGTACCGCCGTAGCCTTTGTACGTGTAACTTCTCCAAGGGTGGTGGTTGGTACAGCATTTACTTTGTCTGGCATAGGATATATACTTTTCATATTATTTGCTGTTATAGTTGCAAGTCTTTCGGAGCTTTCGCTCTGAGGTGCAAAATATATATCAACACCCCTGAGCTTTCCTGCAAGACTTTCAGGTGATGCATTTGAATGGAGTGCGAAGTGAACGTCATAATAAGCTGAATTTGAATCACTTATAGCTCCGGATACATTTTTTGTCGGGTCATTTCTTACATAAGTTATACCGCTTGAACGCAGATATGGTTCCATTCGGTCAGCGATTAAATTCATATATAATTCCTCATTACCCTCAGTAGCATAAAGATTCCACTCCTGAGTTGAGGGACTTAAAAAAACTTTCGGCATAAAAAATCCTCCTTTTGAGAAATATATTCTCATTACATTTTATGCCGAAAGTATTTATTTTGTTATTTCATATATTAATTTTCATCAGCAGAATTAACTGCATTTTCAATTATATCAGGGAAGTACCATGTAAGATTTTTTCTGTTAAGCATTCCGAAATTCTTTTTAATGCCTTCGTCCCACATAAAGCAGGTTATACCATATTGTTTTGCAGATTTTATATAATATTCAGTGTAATCAGCTCTTGTTGTATAATTCTTTTTATTTACTGAACCGAATTCACCTATTATTACTGGAGTTCCTTTATCTATAAAAGTATTTTTAAGAAGTTCAAATCCCTTGTCGAGAGCCTTTTTGTCCTCATCAGTACCCCATTCAGCAGATTTTGCGGATTTATCGTCAGGGTCTGAGAAATCCCAAGGTGAATAATAATGAATTGATACAATTATTTTATCGTCATCAGGAATTTTCACTGCTTTTACTGCATCTTCCGTAATTGAAGCAGCATGTGATGTAATTATAAGATGTCTGTCAGCATTGTTTCCACCTGAATTTCTTACAGTCTTTACAAAAGCATCAAAGAGGTTGTTAATAACTTCACGTTCTTCCGGTGTACCGCCTGTCCATTCAGTTTCAGAGCCTATGACTCTTGGTTCATTCATTCCCTCAAATACAAGATGATAGTCATAGTCCTTAAATCTTTCAGAGACTTGTTCCCATATTTTAACAAGTCTTGCTTTTACTTTTTCCTCATCAGCCTTTGTAGGATTAAGCCATGTATAGTCATCGTGATGTACGTTTATGATTGCATACATATCGTTATCTATTACATAGTCAACTACTTCATTTACTCTGTCGAGCCATTCTTTATCAATAGTATCGCCGTCCATATGGTCATTCCACGATACAGGAATACGAACAGAATTAAATCCGGCATCTTTTACAGCATCTATCAATTCTTTTGTAGCTTTCGGATTGCCCCAGCTTGTTTCGATTTTATCTGCACTCAGTGTCTGTTCCTTGTCATAGCAATCAAGAGTATTTCCAAGATTCCAGCCTATATGCATATCCTCAACAATTTGTTGAGATGTAATATCGTGCATTTTTGTATTTTCAGGAATGATGCTCTTATATTTTTTATCATTTACAAGTTTTCCTTCAGGAGTTCCTGAATTGTTTTCGTCAGATGATGCAGAAGCATTTCCGATACTTGATTTTACTGTTATATTTTTTAGAATGATATTTTCTGATTCACTCCACCAATATCCTAGCATAACTTCTCCACCATATGATATATATTCCTTTATTTCATCAGGAACTTTCCAGTAAAGAAGCACATTGTTTGAACCGGTCATAATGGCAAAGTTTCTGGACTGATACCAGTAATCATCAGTAGCGGACGGACAGCTGTCATCAACAGATATTCCGAACGCTCCGGATATTTTCTTTAAAGGTGCGGAAGACTCTATATTGAATTCAAAATATTGTGGTATCTCGTCATCTGCAATTAAATCTTCAAGAGGAATTTTTACTGTTTTTGTTGATTCGCTCTTGTAATTAAGAGTGTTTCCGAGTTCAACAGTTTTTGTATTGTCAACGGGTATTTCATAGGATGTTGAATAATTGCAAATGATACTTTCAAGACGTATTGACTGTACACCGCCCCACCAGTATCCTAACTGTATGTAACTTTTATCACTGATATTTATATAATCTCTTATACTTTCAGGAACATTCCACGTTATTTCTGCGTATGCACCGTTTACAGATATTTCAACATCTTCTGACTGATACCAGTAATCGTCGGTAGCAGTCGGACAGTTCTCATCAACAGATATTCCGAAAGCACCTGTAAAGCTTCCCATATCAGAAACACCGTCTTCTGAGTATATTACAAAAGTAAATGATTCTATTTTATCGTCTTCATCAGCAAGTTCACTGAGTTTTGCTTTATAGGTTTTATTTGTGTCATAATTCAGGATTTCATTTATTTCACCTTTTTCATTCGCCATAGAGTATGATATTTTTTCTATAGGACTTACATGCGGTGGCATAGTTGTAACTTCCGGTTCTGTCTCTGTAACAGCAGTTGTTGTTTCCTCGGATTTTTCAAGTTCAAAAGATTCGGTTGCTTTGAAAGTTTCAGCTTCGGATTGTGAATTGCTGGAACTCTGTGAAGAAGATACAGAAGAACTGCTTTTATTTGAATCTCCGCAGGCAGTAAGAATGCTTGTTGAAAGAATTCCGGCAGTAATAATAACTGCTGTATTTTTAATATTCTTTTTTAAATTCCTTTTCATTTTCAATTTACTATTCCTTTCTCTTTTTAGGTTACATATAGCATTATATCATAATGAAAAAAGGAAATCAATGCAAAATCTAAAAATTCTCCTTGACATTTTTTTATCCCTGTGTTATAATGACAAAAATAATTATTAACTGCCACCGGGTAGTAGTATTTTCTTTACGGCATTAGGTCTTTGAAGTCGTAAAAGGAAATACTTTTTTTTTGGAGGAATTTAATATGAAAAAAAATTATTTTTCGGTATGTGAAATACTGATATGGTGCTTGTCAGTAGTTTTTATTATTTTGTCATTTGCAATATTTGACCGTCAAAACTATCTGACGCTTATGGCATCTTTGATTGGTGCAACTTCATTGATTCTTAATGCTAAGGGAAATGTTGCTGGACAGATTCTTACTGTTTTGTTCAGTATAATATATGCCTGTATCTCATTTAAATCAGCATATTACGGAGAAATGATAACATATCTTGGAATGACTGCTCCTATAGCATTAGTATCAGCTGTTACGTGGTTCAGGAATCCTTTTGAAAAGGGAAAAGCAGAAGTTAAAATCAATTATCTTTCAAAAAAGGAGTATTTATTTCTCATATTTTTGGGCATTGCTGTTATAACTGTATTCTATTTCATTCTCAGTGCATTCAATACATCACAGATTTTTTTAAGTACATTATCAGTGCTTACAAGTTTTGTTGCATCGTATCTTACAATGCGACGCAGTGAATATTATGCTGTCGGATATGCATTGAATGATATCGTATTAATACTTCTTTGGATTATTGCCGGAAGTCCTTCAGCAATAGTCTGTTTTATAGTTTTTCTTGTAAATGATGTTTATGGATTTTTGAGCTGGAAAAGTATGAAAAAAAGACAGATTACAGTAAAATGATAAAAAATCGTGAATTATGTACAATCCTGTAATAATATAATAATATATAATTCTTATTTCAGGGGGAGGATATAGTTCATATGATTTTGAAGATTTTAAGCAATATTATTCTGTTTGCACTCCATATTGACAGTATGGGAGTATTTCCGAAGCCTTTGTCTGCTAAAGATGAAAAAAAGTATTTTGAACTGATGGCAAAGGGTGATAAAAATGCCAAGAACAAGCTTATTGAACATAATCTGAGGCTTGTAGCACATATAGTAAAAAAATACAATCCTACTTCATACGAACAGGAAGAATTAATATCAATAGGCACTATAGGACTTATTAAAGGTGTTACAACTTTTGATTATAAAAAGGGTGCAAAATTTGCTACTTATGCCAGCAAGTGTATCGAAAATGAAATACTTATGAACTTCAGGGCAATGAAAAAATCAGCAGGGGATATATATATAAACGAACCAATTGAAACAGATAAGGACGGAAATACATTAACCATAATTGATTTGATTGATGACGGAAACGATATAAATGAACAGGTTGATTTGCGTATACATTCACATCAACTTACAGATTTCCTTGAAAAATGTCTGAGTAAGCGTGAAAAAGAAATAATAATGATGCGATACGGACTTTACGGGAAAAGAACCCATACACAGAATGAAGTAGCTGAAAGTCTTAATATATCACGTTCATATGTATCAAGGATAGAGAAAAAAGCTCTTGAAAAACTCAGAAAGATGTATGATACAACGCCTTTTTAATATAAAAAATACAGCATCTCAGGAAACTTTGCATAAAACCTGAGATGCCGTATTTTTTTGATTGTAAATACACAACATTAGAAATATGGTTGGACCGGATGGATTCGAACCATCGGAATGACGGAGTCAAAGTCCGTTGCCTTACCCCTTGGCTACGATCCAATATATTATTTTAAAATAATGCCTATGTTAGATATTATATCATAAGATTTACAAAAAATCAAGAGTAAAACTAAATTTTTTTATTTTAACAATTTTTTTGTGTTGATTCTTAATGAAATATGTGATATAATCATACAAAAACGGAGGATAAAAAAATGAAACGCAGTAATTATATTTCTTGGGATGAATATTTTATGGGTATAGCTTTTCTTTCTGCACAGAGAAGCAAGGATTCTTCAACACAGGTCGGAGCTTGTATTGTAAATGAAGAAAACAAGATAGTTGCAGTCGGATATAACGGAATGCCTACAGGTTGCAATGATGATGAAATGCCTTGGGAAAGAACGGGCGAAAGTTCTCTTGACACAAAATATCCTTTTGTATGTCACGCTGAACTCAATGCAATACTTAACAGAAATACAGCAAATTTAAAGGGAGCTACTGTATATGTTACTCTTTTTCCGTGCAATGAATGTGCAAAAGCTATCATTCAAAGCGGTATAAAAAAGATTGTATATGCCGATAATAAATATGCTGATACAGAGGGTGTTAAGGCATCAACAATTATGTTTGAAAAATGCGGAGTCGAAACAGTACAGTATAAGCCTTCCGGAAAGACTCTTTCTATAAATCTTTGATATTGAAAATACGCCGGAATAATTGACATTCCGGCATTATTATTATATAAACTCTTTTATTTTTTCAGGAAGTTCACTTATATTATTTATAAATGGTACATCTTCTGGAACACTGCCGAAACCATATTTTGAGTGAATGAACGGAATACCGGCTTTTACAGCAGATTTGTAATCCCATTCAGTATCGCCTACATATACAGATTTTTCACAACCTGTTCTTTCAATGACAAGAGATATATTATGAGCTTTATCTTTTAGAGTATTTCCAAAACATTCAATGTCAGAGAAATATTTTTCAAATCCATAGTGTTTAAGAAATGTTTCGATATATCCTTTCTGACAGTTGCTTACTATTGAAAGTATATATTTTTCTGAAAGTATTTTAAGTGTATTTTCAAGTTCAGGGAAAAGCACTGCCCCGTGTTTTAGGAGATAGTCTTGTTCATATTCCATACATTTATTATATATAAGTGTGATATCTAAATCAGGATAATCCTTGAATAAAATCATAGCAATTTCATCCATAGTTTTTCCCATAATACTTTTCATAAATCTGTCATCAATTTTTATTCTTCCGTTGGAGTAATCCAACATTGCATTATTCCAAGCTACTGAAACCTGTTCTGATGAATCCCATAAAGTGCCGTCCAAATCAAAAATTATACCATTCATATGAAGTCTCCTTAAAAATAATAATATTGAACTAAATTCTGCAATTTTTTATTTTTCTCATTATATC
>CAMWNQ010000037.1 GCA_947175655.1 uncultured Clostridia bacterium
ATATTGATACACTTTATTCACATATTTTTTCTGATAAAATTAATTACTGTAAAATGCTTGTTGCAATTGAATCTCTTTCTGAACTTGAACTTATTAAATATGGTGATTCAGAAAAAAAGGTGTATCGTCTTAAAGCGACTAAAAAAGTTAATCTTGAATCAGCATCGATACTGTTAAAATTAAGGGATAAAATAGGAGGATAAATTTTATGGACACTAACAGTAAAAAATATAATGATGATTATACAATAGCTATGCTTATATCACAGATATCTGAGACCAATAAAAATTATGATGTAAGTAAAATTGTAAAGGCTTATGAAGTTGCTGAAAAGGCACACGAGGGACAGAAACGTTCATCAGGACAGCCATATATTATACACCCTCTTGCAGTGGCAAAACTTATAGTTGAACTAGGTCTGGATACTGATACAGTGTGTGCTGGACTTCTTCATGATGTTGTTGAAGATACTGAAATGACTACAGCAGATATAAAAAAGCTTTTCGGTCAGGATGTTGCAATTCTTGTTGACGGTGTTACAAATCTTACAAATATGCATCACTATTATAATAAGCAACAACAAGATGCAGCAGATGTTAGAAGAGTAGTATTTGCAACTGCCAAGGATATAAGAATTATAATTATCAAACTCTGTGACAGACTTCATAATATCAGAACTTTATGTTATCGTGAACCGCAAAAAAGATGGAATAAATCATATGAAACTTTACATATATATGCTCCTATTGCACATCGTCTCGGAATGAAAAATATGCAGAATGAGCTTGAAACATTATGTATTCAGTATCTTGACCCTGTTGCTTGTGATGATATAAAAACATCTTTTGACAATGAAATGTCAGAAGAAAAAAGAAATGAGTTTATTGAAATGATTAAATCCAGAATTTCTGGACGACTTGAAAAAGAATTTAAAGGTGATTTTGAACTTCAGGGACGTATAAAAAGTCTTTATGGTATGTATAAAAAAATGTTTCAACAGTCAAAAATATTTGAACAGATATATGATAGATATGCTGTAAGGGTGCTTGTTCCTGAATATCTTGATTGTTATACAGTTCTGGGTGTAATTAATGATATGTTCACTCCTATGCCAAACAGATTCAAGGATTATATATCTTTTCCGAAATCGAACGGTTATCAATCCATACAAACTACTGTAATCGGTGAAGAAGGCATACCATTTGAAATACAGATAAGAACTTATGAAATGCATAAAATAGCTGAATATGGTGTAGCCGCTCACTGGAAATATAAAGAGGGTGTAAAATCTAATTATAAACTTGACAACTATCTTAAATGGGTAAGCGATATAATTGAAACGCAAAAAACTTCTCATGATGTTGAAGAGCTGGCAAGAGTTATAAAGGAAGAATTACAGCCTGATGAAATTGTTGTAATGACACCAAAGGGACGTGCAATAGTACTTCCGCAAGGTTCTAACGTTATTGATTTTGCTTATAAGATTCATACTGAAATAGGTCATAAAACTACCGGTGCTAAAGTTGACAGTAAAATAGTACCGCTTGATTATGAATTAAAAACCGGTGAAATGTGTGAAATTATTACAAGTAAAGATGAAAACAAAGGCCCTAACCGTGCGTGGATGAATATTGTAAAAACCAGTGAAGCAAAATCAAAAATAAGAACATGGTTTAAACGTGAATGCAGAGAAGAAAATATTGCTACTGGAAAACTTGAGCTTGAACGTGAATTCAAAAGATACAGAATTAATATTCCCGAAAATAAACGTGAAGAATTTTTATCAGATGATTTTAAGCGTCATAATTGCACTAATTTAGAAGATTTTTATGCTTCGATAGGTTATGGCGGTACAAATCTTTCAAAAATAATACCAAGACTTCAGGATAAATATAATACATTATACAATACCGAACCGGCAAAGAAAGAAATCATTGAGCCTTCTAAAGCAAAGGGAATCATTGTTGATGCAATTGATGATTGCGTTACAAAATTTGCACAATGTTGTAATCCTCTTCCCGGAGATGATATAATCGGATATATAACAAGAGGATATGGAATTACAGTACACAATATAAATTGCAGTAACTATAAATCGGCTCTTGAAAGAAATAATCCTGATGAGATTGCAAGATGGTGTGATGTAAAGTGGCCTGAAGATATAAGTACAAAAACAATTCAGACCAGTATAGAAGTAGTAGCTATTGACAGAGTTGGACTCGTACGTGATATTTCAAGTGTTCTGGCAGATGCACATATTCCGATAGTGCATTCATCATCAAGAAATCTTAAAAACGGAAATGCTCTTTTTGAAGCTAATCTTGAAATCGCAGGAAAAGAACAGCTTAAAAATCTTTTCGATAAGCTTCGAAAGATTAAAGATGTTATTTCAGTTGAAAGAGCATCATCATAATAAAAATTAAATAATCTGAACATCTGAATAAAGGAATCAAAAAATATGCATAATCTTAATGTGGTTCTTCTTGAACCCAGAATTCCACAGAATACTGGAAATATTTCAAGAACCTGTGCTGTAACGGGTGCAAGGCTTCATCTTATTAAACCTTTTGGTTTTGAAATCAGTGACAAGACCCTTAAAAGAGCGGGTCTTGATTACTGGGATAAACTTGATATATCATATTATGAAAATATAGATGAGTTTTATGAAAAAAATTCCGGTGAATACTTTTACTTTACAACTAAAGGCTTAAATGTACACAGTGATATAAAATATCCTGATAATGCGTATCTGATTTTCGGAAGAGAAGACAAAGGCATACCAGAAGATATTCTGTATCAGAATAAAGAAAGATGCGTAAGAATACCTATGAGAAATAATTTGAGAAGTCTTAATCTCTCGAATTCAGTTGCAATCGGAGTTTATGAGGTATTAAGACAATGGGATTATCCTGAACTTGCTTCAGAGGGAAAACTTACACAATATATATGGTGAGGTGCAATATGCAAAAAATACTTATAATGACAGATTCAGCCTGCGACCTTGAAATGGACGCTATAAACAATGCCGGCATAAAGCTTATGAGCTTCAATATTACTATAGGTGATATAAATTTCCGTGAAACAGCCGATAAATCAAAAGATGAAGTATATAGTCTTATGGATAACATCACTGATATGCCAAAAACTGCACAGGTTACTTCTTTTGAATTCCTTGAAGCTTATAAGGAAGCCTATGAACAAGGATATACCGATGTAATATACATGTCAATATCTGCAACAGGTTCTAAAACTTATGATAACTCAGTAATTGCAAAAAATATGCTTTATGAGGAAATACCAGAATCAAAAAATAAAATAAGAATTTTCAGTGTTGATTCAAAGGGGTATACTGCTATGTATGGTTATCCGCTTCTGGAAGCGTCTAAAAAGGCACAGAAGTCTGATGCTGATGCTGAAAGTATAGTATCATATCTTGAAGAGTGGGCTGGAAAAAGTGCAGCATATTTTATGCCTATGACATTAAAATATGCAAAAAAATCCGGAAGAATATCAGCGACAGCAGCATTTGCCGGAGAACTTCTCGGAATAAAGCCGATAATACAGATGGCTGACGGTGGTTCAAAAATCATGTCAAAAGTAAGAGGCGATAAAAATATAATTCCTAAGCTTATGGAATGTATTGAAGCAGAAATGACCCCTCAGACTCCATATATAATGCTTATGGGAAAAAACGATGACCTTGCAAAACAGCTTGAAAAAGAAATGATTAAGAAGTTTGGATATAAGGCAGAATATTATTGTAAAATCGGTGCGGCAGTTGCAGCTAATGCCGGAAATGACCTTGTGGGGGTTGTCTGCCGTCGTAAAAATGTCTGAACGGAGATAGTATATATATGCTTGGAGTTACTTTTGAGGGCGGTGCAAACCGTACAGTTTTTTCATGTGGAGTTATTGATGCTTTAATAAGAAATAAAATAAAATCAGATTATATAATAGGAACATCAGCCGGAATTGCTTATGGAGTTACTTATTCTTCCGGACAATATGGAAGAAATTATAAAATAGTAAAAGATTATATAGCTGATAAGCGTTATCAGGGTATAAGGCATATGTTTAATATTAAAAACAGAAGTTTTTATAATCTGGACTTTGTATTTGATGAACTTCCAAATAATTTAGTTCCATTTAATTATAAAGCTTACTGTGGTTTTAAAGGAAATATTATAGCTACAGTTACAAATGTTGAAACTGGAAAGCCTGAATATCTTGAAGTGCCGAGAGATGACAGAAAATTCATGCTTTTAAGAGCATCTTGTTCTATGCCTCTTTTATTTCCGATAGTTGAAATAAATGGCAAAAAGTATCTTGACGGGGGAGTATCAGATTCCATTCCGTTCAGACAGGCAATGCGTTCCGGTTGTGATAAAAATATAGTAGTTCTTACGAGAGAAAGGACATATAGAAAAAAAGAAGAGTCAATTGCAAAACTGGTTGAATTTGCTTACAGACATTATCCTGACTTTATTAAAACTTATCAGAAAAGACCTTATAATTATAACAGATGCATTGAAGACCTTGAAAAACTTGAATCAGAAGGAAAAGTCTTCGTAATTGCTCCTGACACTACTATGAATGTAAGTCGTACTGATTCAGATACACGAAAACTTAAAGCCCTCTATAAGCACGGTTATGATGTTGCTATGAGGTCTATGCCGAAACTTATTGAGTATCTCAGACAATAGACGGATTTTTTTGAAAAATCCGTTTTTTGTGTATATTAGACTAAATCAAAAAATTTTTTTATATAAATTTTACGTCAAACTACTGGACAAAATATTATTATTATGTTATAATGAGTGTTAATGAGAAAATCCCTTTAAGTTAGCCCCATCAGAGGTTGACAAGGCGTTTGATTATAATATTTTGCAGATTTTTCTGTAATTTTGACGATACACGCTTGCCTGTCGACCTTGCAAGCGTTTTTTTTGGGAATTGTTAGGAGGAATTATGTCTAAAAATTTTATTCTGAAAAATATATTTGTTAAAGACAGCAGTATACCTTGTAATGTGGTTGTTTCTGATGGAATAATAACAAAGATTGGCAATAACATTGATAATATCGTCAGTGAAAACTTTGAAATTTATGACTGTAAAGGATTAAATTTGTTGTCCGGACTTTTTGATATGCACGTCCATTTCCGTGACCCTGGTTTCACTCATAAAGAAGATATAATAACCGGTGCAAAGTCGGCACTTGCCGGTGGAGTAACAGGGGTTTTATGTATGCCTAATACAAATCCGCCTGTTGATTCTCCTGAAGTTCTCAGATATATATATGATAAAGCCAAGGATACAGGTCTTGATTTATATCAGGTTGCTTGTATAACAAAAGGTATGAACGGCGGAGCTTTGTGTGATTATGAAGCTCTTAAAGATGCCGGTGCAGTTGCTTTATCAGATGATGGCAGACCTGTTGAAAATGCTGAACAGATGCGTAAAGCTCTTGAACTTACAAACGAAAATGGTCTTTTGATAACTTCCCACTGTGAAGATTTGGCAATAATAAATGGTGGTATTATGAATAAGGGAATTATTTCCGAAAAGCTTGGCGTAAAGGGAATGGATAGAGTATCAGAGGATATGATTACCGCCAGAGAAATTATACTTGCTGAAAGTGTCGGAGCAAGAATACATATTGCTCATGTAAGCACTGCCGGAAGTGTTGAAATTATTCGTCAGGCTAAGAAAAAAGGCATTAAAGTTACTTGTGAAACCTGTCCACACTATTTTATGCTTACTGATGAAAAGCTTCTCGCAAAAGATGCGGATTTCAGAATGAATCCTCCACTTCGTACAAAAGATGATGTCAATGCTGTTATTGAAGGTATTATTGATGGCACTATTGACTGTATCGTTACTGACCACGCACCGCATACGATTGAGGAAAAGAAAATATTTGAAAAAGCACCGAATGGTGTAGTAGGTCTTGAAACTTCACTTGCCGGAGCTTTGACTGCTTTATATCATACCGGAAAAGTTTCGCTTGAAAAAATTATGGATATGATGTCAGTAACTCCCCGTAAACTTCTGGGGCTTGAGATACACGATATAAAAGAGGGCGAAAAAGCCGACTTTATTGTTGTTGATTTGAACAGGGAATGGACGGTTAAACCTGAAGATCTTCATTCAAAATCCTGTAATACAGTATTTAAGGGTATGACTCTTAAAGGCAAAAATCTTATGACTGTTTCGCAGGGTGCAATAAGATATAATATATTATAAAATAATATAAAAAATAATATGTGAGGAGAATAAAAATGTCATTTGACAGACTTATTGAAAAAATTAAAGAAACAAAAAACCCCAGTGTTGTCGGACTTGACCCAAAGCTTGATTATGTTCCAGAGTATATTAAAAACCGCTGTTTTGAAGAGAACGGAGTTAATCTGGAATCAGCATCAAAAGCAATTTTATTATTTAATAAAATGATTATTGATGAAATATATGATATAGTTCCGGCTATCAAACCACAGGCAGCATATTATGAGATGTACGGTTATTCCGGAGTTAAAGCTCTTGAAGAGACAATCAAATATGCCAAAAGTAAGGGTATGTTTGTGATAACTGATGGAAAAAGAAATGATATAGGTGCTACAATGGAAGCCTATACAATAGCTCATCTCGGAAAAGTTTCGATTGGCGATGTTGAATTTGAACCGTTCGGAGCTGATGCACTTACTGTAAATGGTTATCTCGGAACAGACGGCATATCTCCTCTTTTAAAGGAATGCGAAAAAAGTGATAAGGGCATTTTTGTTCTTGTAAAGACATCAAATCCATCAAGCGGAGAGCTTCAGGATAAGCTTATTGATAATGTTCCTGTATATTCTGTTATGGGTGATATGTGTGAAGAATGGGGAAAAAACCAGATAGGAAAATATAATTATTCAAGTGTAGGAGCTGTAGTAGGTGCAACATATCCAGAACAGCTTTCTGAACTCAGAAAACGTCTTCCACATACAATGTTCCTTGTTCCAGGTTACGGAGCTCAGGGAGGCGGGGCTCAGGGAGTTGCCGGTGCGTTTGATGAAAATGGACTTGGTGCAATAGTAAACTCTTCAAGAGCTATTATTTGTGCATATAAAAAAGAAGGCTGTGACGAAAAGGACTTTGCAAAAGCTGCAAGACGCGAAGCTTTAAGAATGAGAGATGATATATGTTCCTATATTAATCTTAAGGGGTGATTTGATGTATAAATTCAGAAAATCAACCATCGAAGAGAAACAACAGGCAGTATCTTATGGTATGAGCGGAGACTGGATTTATGAATCAGGAAAAGCAGGCAATGAAGAATATGCTCTGTTTTTTGGAAAAGTAAGAACAGTTTTTGGCGAACCTGATTATATTTCCGAAGACTGGGAAAATATGTATGGTTATATGATAACTGCTGAAGATTGTGAAGATAATAATAAATTATTTTTTGAAATATATCACGGTTCGTGCGGTTCATCTGTAGCAATGCCAAGAAGTAAAGATGTTGATTCTAATGCTTATGAAAAGGCTAAAAAACAGCTTGTTGAACTTATTGAATCAGCTGAACCTGTGGATTATGAATGGGAAGGCGTTTACGAAGATATTCCTGTCAATATAAAATATATTGTCAGAAACGGTAAAGTAAAAGTGGAATCTGAATTTCCCGAATTTTAACAAAAAGTAACAATAATTTTCCAACTTCCTTAAGTGACAAGAGAAATTGTCAGGTAAAATGAACAGCAGTAACGGGCAGAATGAAATGGTATCTCTTACTGACATGAGGCAATTTAGAATGCAGATTATTGTCACATTCTTGAAAATACCAGTGTGGATTGAAACAAAACATAAATTAAAGCAATTTTGAAAGGAATGATACAATGTCATTATTTAATCAGGGCAAAAAAGCTTATCTTCTTCTGGCAGACGGTCAGATTTTTGAGGGAAGAAGTTTTGGTGCAGAAGGTACTGTAATCGGTGAGGTAGTATTTACAACAGGTCTCACAGGATATGAGGAAACTCTTACAGACCCGAGCTATTATGGTCAGATTGTAACACAAACCTTTCCTCTTATAGGTAATTACGGTGTAAACGAAGCTGACAGGGAATCAGACAAATCATATGTTAGCGGATATATTGTAAGAGAATGGTGCAATCAGCCTTCTAATTTCAGAATGGAAGGAGATATAGATTCTTTCCTTAAAAAAGAAAATATAATCGGGCTTCATAATATTGATACAAGAAGACTTACAAGAATAATCCGTGAAACCGGAGTTATGAACGGCGTTATTACTACAGAAGATGTTTACGCTAAAAAAGATACACTTCTTGAACAGATAAAGGCTTATGAGATAAAAAATGCCGTAAAGACAGTAACAGCTTATAAACGTTTTACATATAAGTCTGACAATGAAAAAAATCCTGAGTACAAAGTAGTTCTTATGGATTTTGGATATAAGAGAAATATCAGAAATGAACTTGTCAACAGAGGTTGTGAAGTAATAGTCGTTCCTGCATATACTACAGCTGATGAAATCAAAGAACTTGCTCCTGATGGCATAATGCTTTCAAACGGTCCGGGAAATCCTGCTGAAAATGTTGAGATAATAGAAAATCTTAAGGAAATCACAAAGCTTGGTATTCCGATTTTCGGTATCTGTCTCGGACATCAGCTTATGGCACTTGCTCACGGCGGAAGAACGGAAAAGCTTAAATATGGTCACAGAGGTGCAAACCAGCCAGTTATTGACCTTGAAAGCGGTAAGACTTATGTCACAAGTCAGAATCATGGTTATGCAGTAATAGGTGACAGCATCAGTTCTGATGTGGCAAAAGTTTCACATATAAATGCAAATGATAAAACTTGTGAAGGTATGAAGTATAATAATATAAATGCTTTTACAGTACAGTTTCACCCTGAGGCTCATGGTGGCCCTCTTGATACTGCCTATCTTTTTGATGAATTTATTTCCAAGATTAAGATGAATAAGGAGGGCAAATAAAATGCCATTGAGAAATGATATTAAAAAAGTTCTTGTTATTGGTTCAGGACCTATTATAATCGGACAGGCTGCTGAATTTGACTATGCTGGAGCTCAGGCGTGTAGAGCTTTGAAGCAGGAAGGTCTTGAAGTAGTTCTTATAAATTCAAATCCGGCAACAATTATGACTGATAAGGCTATGGCAGATAAAATATATATTGAACCTTTGACTCTTGATGTTGTAAAGAGAGTTATAGAAATAGAAAAACCGGACAGTGTTCTTTCAACACTTGGCGGACAGACCGGACTTACACTTTCAATGCAACTTGCAGAAGAAGGCTTTCTTGATTCCCATAATGTAAAACTTCTTGGAGCAGTTCCAGAAACTATTCATAAAGCAGAAGATCGTCAGGCATTTAAAGATACTATGGAAAAAATCGGTGAACCTTGCATACCTTCTAAAGTTGTTGAAACTATTGAAGATGCTGTTGATTTTGCCAAAATTATAGATTATCCTGTAATAGTAAGACCAGCTTTTACTCTTGGCGGAACAGGTGGAGGCATAGCTAATAATGAAGAGGAACTCCGTGATATTTCCAAAAACGGACTCAGACTTTCACCTATAACACAGATACTTGTAGAAAAATGTATAAGCGGTTGGAAAGAAATAGAATTTGAAGTAATCCGTGACCGTAAGGGAAATGTTATAACAGTATGTTCAATGGAAAACTTTGACCCTGTAGGAATTCATACAGGTGACAGTATAGTTATTGCACCTGCTGTAACTCTTTCAGACAGAGAATATCAGATGCTCAGAACTGCTGCTATAAATATTATTGAAGAACTTAAAGTAGAGGGAGGCTGTAACTGTCAGTTTGCACTCCACCCTACAAGCTTTGAATATGCGGTAATCGAAGTAAATCCAAGAGTATCACGTTCTTCAGCACTTGCTTCAAAGGCTACAGGTTATCCAATTGCTAAGGTTGCAACTAAAATTGCTATCGGATATACCCTTGATGAAATTATAAATCAGGTTACAGGAAAGACATATGCCTGCTTTGAACCTGCTCTTGACTATGTTGTAATCAAGTTCCCTAAGTGGGCATTTGATAAGTTTGTATATGCAAAAAGAACTCTTGGTACTCAGATGAAGGCTACCGGTGAAGTTATGGCAATCGGTACAAGCTTTGAACAGGCTATGATGAAGGCTGTACGTTCAATAGAACTTGGAATAGATTCAATGAATCTTAAAAAGCTTGAAAACAATTCTACTGAAGAAATAATGCAGATGCTCAATAAGGTTGATGATGAACGTGCATTTCAGGTATATGAAGCACTTAAACGTGGTATCTCTGTAGATGAAATTCATAATATAACCAAGATTGATAAATGGTTCCTTGAAAAACTTATGAATCTTGTAAATCTTGAAAAGTGGCTTGCTGACGGTGAACTTACTGTTGAAAAATATGAGATTGCTAAACAGTATGGTTATCTTGATTCAACAATCGAAAGAATGTCAGGACAGAAATGTCCTATTCATAAAGACGCTGTATTTAAAATGGTTGATACTTGTGCCGGAGAGTTTAAAGCTGAAACTCCTTATTTCTACTCAACTTTTGATGATGAAAATGAAGCGCAGCAGTTTATTGAAAGACAGAATACAGGCAAAAAGAAAGTAATAGTTTTTGGTTCAGGACCTATAAGAATTGGTCAGGGTATTGAATTTGACTACTGCTCAGTACACTGCGTATGGACTCTTAAAGAGCTTGGATATGAAGCGATTATATGCAATAACAATCCAGAAACTGTTTCAACTGATTTTGATACAGGTGACAGACTTTATTTTGACCCTCTTACAAAAGAAGATGTATCATCTATTATTGCAACTGAAAAACCTTATGGTGTAGTAGTACAGTTCGGCGGACAGACTGCAATCAAGCTGACAAGACATCTTGCAGATATGGGTGTAAATATTCTTGGAACATCAGCCGACAGTATAGATGCTGCTGAAGACAGAGAACGTTTTGATGAACTTCTTGAAAAATGTAATATACCACGTCCGGCAGGATTTACAGTAATGACTGCTGAAGAAGCTGTTGAAGTTGCTGAAAAACTTGGATATCCTGTTCTTCTCAGACCTTCTTACGTTCTCGGCGGACAGAATATGATTATTGCACATTCCGAAGCTGATGTTGTTGAGTATATGGGAATCATCACAAGCCATATGATTGAAAACCCTGTATTGATTGATAAGTATATGATGGGTACTGAAGTTGAAGTTGATGCTATATGTGATGGCAAGGACTTCCTTATCCCTGGAATTATGGAACATATTGAACGTGCCGGCGTTCATTCTGGTGACTCAATTTCTGTATATCCAGCACAGAATCTCTCAAAGAAGATAAGAGAGACTATTATTGAATACACAAGACTTCTTGCTACTGAACTTAAAGTAATAGGACTTGTAAATATTCAGTATGTTGTATACAATAATCAGGTATATGTTATTGAAGTAAATCCACGTTCATCAAGAACAGTGCCATATATCAGTAAGGTTACAGGTATACCAATGGTAGATATAGCTACTAAAATTATGTTTGGTGCTACTCTTAAAGAGCTTGGATATGAAAGCGGACTTTATCCAGAAGGTGACTATGTTGCAGTAAAAGTTCCTGTATTCAGTTTTGAAAAGCTTCAGGACGTTGATACAATGCTTGGCCCTGAAATGAAATCAACAGGTGAATGTCTTGGTATTGCACATAATTTTGAAGATGCTTTGCTTAAAGGACTTGTAGCTGCCGGATATGACCTCAAAAAAGAAGGTGGAGTGTTTATATCAGTTCGTGATACTGATAAGAGTGAAATTGTATCAATTGCCGATAAATTCTCAAGAATGGGCTTTGAACTCTATGGTACAAGTGGTACTGCAAGCTATCTGAATAAAAATATGATAGCAACAAATCTTGTAAGAAAGATTTCAGAACCAGAACCTAATACAATATCACTTCTTGAAAGCGGTAAGATTCATTATGTAATATCCACTTCCGCAAAGGGAAGACTTCCTGCAAGAGACAGCGTTAAGCTCAGAAGAAAATCAGTAGAACGTTCTATATGCAGTCTTACTGCCATAGATACTGCAAAGGCTCTCGCTAATGTGCTTGAGACAAACAGAACTATTGATGATGTTGAACTTATAGATATTACAAAAATATAATATATTTATATTCAGTGGGCGGACTTTGTCCGCCTGTCTGAATAAATAGCGTATTTTTTATTAAAATCAGATATGTGCATATTTCAGAAAAGAATTGACTTTAAAATTTCCGTCAATGCAAAAAATATGCAAAAACTGCAAGAAACCTAAAAATTATTAAATAGTAGTAGGTGAAATTTTTGAAAGATTATTCAGAAATCGTATCAGTTATAAAATCAGAACTGTTAAAAGTCAGAATAAAATTAAATCCGATAACAAGTAAGAAAAGAATTGCAAAACTTGAAGAAAAATATAATTTCAAAATTCCTGAAAGCTATAAAGTATTCTTAACGGAAATCGGAAACGGCGGAGATAGTGCTTATTATGGAATCTATGGTGTTGACACGAATAATTTTTTAAAATATCTTGAAAGAAACAGGGATATTTTAAATAAAGAACCTTTTTTAAAATCTGATATGATTGATGAGGAATGGGAAACTTTTTCACAAAATATTGATAATGCTGTAGAAAGTGATGACGATTCTGAATATGAAAGACTCGAAGACCAGTTTTACAACGGATTGATTCCTATTGAATGTCAGGGTTGTTCGTATGAAATATATATGGTACTGAACGGAAAAGATGCCGGAAGACTTGTATATATTGATATGGATTTTAATGGAAAACCATTTTTTTGTTATGAAAATGATATTCTTGAATGGTATGAAAGATTTCTGCGTGAAAAGATTAATGGATATAAACAATTCTGGTTTGGAA
>CAMWNQ010000038.1 GCA_947175655.1 uncultured Clostridia bacterium
GTATTATTAGATTTCGTTTTGACGACATTTTTCTTTATTGTTTATTGGGGATTTATTTATACGTTTTGTATACTATATTTTTTTATGAATTTTTCTGCTTTGAAAAGAATATACTAATAACTATGTTCAAAAGATAATCTAATCAGTTCTGACGACCGTTTTTTTGTTATAAAAATTATTTGAATATCTATTGACATTCATTATATATTTAGGTATAATAATTTTAGCAGATGTCATTCTAATAACAACTACTAAATAAGATAAACGGAGGATTTTTGATTATGGGTATTTTTCAAAGAATAGGCGATATCCTTAAAGCAAATGTCAATGACCTTATTGATAAGGCTGAAAACCCTGAAAAAATGGTGAAGCAGATTATAATTGATATGCAGAAGGAACTTAAAAAGTCCACTGAAGCTCTTGGCAAGGCTAAAGCAAGTGAAAGAATCGCAAAACAGCAGTATGAAAAGGCTGTAGCAATTTCTAAAGACTGGGAAGACAAAGCAAGAGCTGCTTTAAAATCCGGTGACCAAGAACTTGCTAAAAAGGCTCTTGCAAAGAAAGTAAAAGCTGATGAAGATGTTACATCTTATAAGGAAATGTATGAAACAATCTCCACTCAGACCGAAGCTATTAATAATCAGGTTGAGACAATCAAAGCTAAACTTGAAGAAGCAAAAAGTCGTCAGGCTATGCTTATCGCACGTTCACAGATGGCTGATACAAAGAAAAGCCTTGCTCAGTCAATCGGTGGTATTGATGCATCTTCATCTTCAGAAAAATTCGACAGAATGGAAGAAAAGATTATGCGTAAAGAAGCTTCTGCTGATGCTTTTGCTGATATTGCCGGAACTAATGATAAAGAAGAAACAGATTCATTTGAAAAAATCCAGACTGATGCAAGAGTTGACAATGAACTTCAGCGTCTTATGGCAGAAATGAATGGTGCTGAATAATCATATTAATATTTAATGTGATTGATTTTCAATGACTGGAAGTGCTTAATCAATATGAAAAAAAAGAAAAATTATGGAGTTATTCCCCTTCTTATTGCAATATTTCTTACTATTGCTTCTGTAGTATATATTATATGGCGTGGTGTAAGCAACAAGGCTTATGAAGAAAAATGGGAAGATTATGATGAATGCGGATATTGCTAATCCGATAAATCAGGGGGACTGCTGTTATTTATGCAGTCCCCCTTAATTATAACTTATATATGTAAAGGAATAAGCAGATGAATACAGAAATACTGAATGATTTTATAAAAATAGGTGAAGTTAGTGAAAGCTTAATTGAGAAATATAAAAATATTCTGCCGGAAGAGGTTATTGAACTCTGGAAAAATTACGGATTCGGAACTTTTATGAATGGATATTTAAAAGTCATAAACCCAGATGATTATAAAACACTTCTGGAATGGTCATACTTTGAGGGAAATACATCATTTCCAATTTTTACAACCGCTTTCGGAGATATTATTACATGGGAAAAAAATGAATATGTAGGAATTGTAATGTATAGATATGGAGATTTTGACATTATTTCTCAGGGTTTTGAATTTTTCTATGATATAATAAGTGATGAAGAAATGGCAGAAGAATATATTAATATGGATGAATACAACAAAGCAATAAAAATACATGGTTCTCTGAAATATGATGAATGCTTCGGCTATGTCCCTCTTCTTGCACTTGGAGGAAAAGAAGTTCCAGAAAATCTAAAAAAAGTTAAAATCAGAGAGCATATTGCGTTAATTACAGAGTTGACCGGCGGAATTTAATAATTAAGAAAGCAGGAAAAAAATTGATACTGATAATTTTTATTTTAATATTATTTATATATGCAGTTCTTGAAAATACTCTTATGCTAAAAACCAGAACTGAAATCTTTAACAATAATACAGATAAAATAAAAATTCTTCATCTTTCTGACCTTCATAAGCGTTCTTTCGGAAAATACAATATAAAGCTTATAGAAAAAGTCAGAAGCCTTAATCCTGATATTATAATATTCAGTGGTGACTTGATTTCAAGAGATACAGAAGATTTAACAGGTCTTGAAAAATTTATAGAAAATCTCGTTAAAACTGCACCTGTATATTTCTCTATGGGAAATCACGAACTTGACCTTAAAATTACAAATAATCAGAAATATAAGGAATTTATTGAAATCCTAAAAAAATATAATGTACATATACTTAAAAATGCTTCCGAAAATTTTACATATAAAAACAGAAAAATTTCAATAACTGGTGCGTCTCTTAAAAATACTGTATATAAAACAAATAATGGCTATAAAAATATAGAAAAATATTCCCCTGAAGATATTTCCAATGATTTGGGAACTCCGGAATATGATTGTCTTAATATTCTTATTGCACATAATCCGTTTTTTGCAGAGACATACTCATACTGGAATGCTGACTATACACTTTCTGGACATGTTCACGGTGGTGCTGTAAGAATCCCGTTTTTCAATATACCTCTGCTATCACCTGAAAGAAAATTCTTTCCTGAATATTCAAAAGGTGTTTTTGAAATCGGAAATATGAAACTTCTTGTTTCGGGAGGACTTGGAAAATTCAGACTTTTCAATCCGCCTGAAATAGTTGTTTATTATATCTAATATTGTGAAAACTGCATAATTATTTTAAATATCTTTATTTAGATTTTTATAAGTAAAAATAAAAATATTTTTTTATTTTATGGAAAACAATCAATGAAAGTGATATAATATTATTGTTATTTATCTTTCTTACGGAGGTTTTTATTATGAAACCAATAAATAAATTATCATTGATACTTACAGTAATTGCAGGCATTTCATCAGTTATACTCTCTTTTGCAGTATTATCTAAGATGCTTGATAAAAAATATATTACTGTCAGCGAATAATATATCATTTTTTTAAAATTCAAAGGAGGTGGAAACTGATATTAGATTTTTATAAATTCTTGTATCAGTTGACAATAATGGAAATCAAATTTACAAAAGCCCCACAGCTTAAAGAAAAACCAGTTGATGAAAGCAAGCTTGGATTTGGTCATATCTTTACAGATTACATGCTTGTTATGCCTTATGATGAAGGTCTTGGCTGGCACGACCCTGAAATAAGACCTTATGGCAATATTGAACTTTCACCGGCTTCTATGTGTCTTCATTATGGACAGACCGTTTTTGAAGGTCTCAAAGCATACCGTACTGCTGATGATAAAATTCAGCTTTTCCGTCCTGATGAAAATTTCAAGAGACTTAATGTATCACATGAACGTCTTGTTATTCCTCATCTTGACGAAAATCTTGCTATGGAATGTCTTATGGAACTTCTCAAGGTAGAAAAAGACTGGGTTCCTCATTCCGAGGGTGCTGCTCTTTACATAAGACCTTATACTTTTGCAGTTGACCCATTCCTTGGAGTAAAACCAGGTGAGCATTATTTATTTGTTATTATTCTTTCTCCTTCAGGTGCTTATTATGCAAGTGGTCTTGACCCTGTTAATATATACGTTGAAAGCAAATATGTACGTGCTGTAAGAGGCGGTATGGGATTTGCAAAGACTGGCGGAAACTATGCAGCATCTCTCATCGGTCAGGACGAAGCACACAAACAGAATTATTCACAGGTTCTCTGGCTTGATGGCGTTGAACAGAAATATATCGAAGAAGTAGGAGCTATGAATATATTCTTTGTTATTGACGGTGAAGTTATTACTCCAATGCTTCAGGGTTCAATTCTTCCGGGTATAACAAGAAAATCATCTATTGAACTTTGTAAAAGCTGGGGTCTTAAAGTTACAGAACGCCGTATAACCATTGAGGAAGTCGCTGAGGCGTATGACAATGGCAAGCTTGATGAAGTATTTGGTACTGGTACAGCGGCCGTTATATCGCCTGTAGGACATCTTAAATGGAATGATAAGATTATGGAAATCAATAATAATAAAATCGGAGCTATCTCCCAGAAGCTCTATGATACTATGACAGGTATTCAGTGGGGTAGAGTTGAAGATACTTTCAACTGGACTGTTGAAGTAAAATAATAATAATAATAAAAGGCGGACATATTGTCCGCCTTAAAATATAAAAAGGAGAATTAATCAATGAAATTCTGGACAGTACAAAAAAGCATTATTATCAATACAATTGATAGATACGGAATTTATGGGATAATCTGAGCAGTAAAGATGTTGTCATTGCTGAACTAGATTATCTTGAAGGCGATTTTAATTTTAATCCAATATTGATAGATATCAATGATTTTCAATTCTTAATGCCCCCACCTATGATTTTACCACCATATACTCAAAATGATATTCCAAGAATTTGCAATGACTTATATAATGGCAATATAAAACCTTCTGTATTTTCTAGTGGCATTATTCAGGCTCATCTTCCATTTATAACATCAAAAAATCTTACTAATGTATACCCTATGTTCAAATTGAAGTAAAATATAAAACGGACTGTCTTATATAAAGCAGTCCGCTATTTTTATTATTCGTCATCTGATTCATCAGATACTTCTACTTCTGTATCTTCAATATTTTCTATGTCAATATCAGAATCAGCATCAATATCTTCTTCTGTTGTCTGTTCAACTTCCTGAATTTCAGCAGAATCATCGTGTTCAGTACGTGTAAATGCAACTACTTTTACATCGTCCCTAACTCTCATAACACGCACACCCTTTGAAACACGTCCCATTATTCTTATATCACTTGTTTTAATTCTGATTATTATGCCATCACTTGAAATTAATATTATATCATCAGTATCATCTACTACTTTTATTCCGCAAATAAAGCCTCTTTCCTTATCTGTCTTATAGTTAGTAAGACCATATCCGCCTCTTGCCTGTATTCTGTAGTTATCAATTTCAGTACGTTTTCCGTATCCGTTTTCAGTTACTGTAAGAAGTGATGCACCATCTCTCACTCGTGCCATAGATACAACATAATCACCCTCACGGAGTTTTATAGCTCTTACACCGTGAGCTGAACGTGACATAGGTCTTATGCAGTCCTCACGCATACGTATGGCCATACCATTATGAGTAGCAACAAAAAGTTGTGAATTGCCTGATGTCATTCTTACTCCTGATATTTCATCATTTTCATCAAGACCTATAGCAATAAGTCCATTCTTTCGCACATTCTTATAGGCTGAAAGTTCAGTACGCTTTATTTTTCCGTTTTTTGTCACAATGACAATATATTTACCACTGTCGAAGTCTTCTGTCTTTATCATTGATGATATTTTTTCACCGTCTGAAAGAGGCAGGAGATTTATAAGATTAAATCCTCTTGATGCTCTTGAACCGTCCGGTATCTCATAGCATTTGAGCTTGTACATTATACCCTTGTTTGATATGAATAAAATATTATCGTGACTGGAGCACACAAACATTTCTTCAACATAATCTTCATCACGCTGTTTCATACCTGTAACGCCACGTCCGCCCCTTCTCTGAGTCTTATATTCATCAACCGGCATTCGCTTGATATAGCCGTTTCTGGTAAGTGTTACAACACTTTCTTCTACTGGTATTAAATCTTCAACGTCAACTTCTCCGCTTACAGCTTCAATCTGAGTTCTTCTGTCATCATTGAATTTTCTTTTTATTTCTGCAAGGTCTTTAAGAATTATCTCATAAACCTTTACAATATCATTCAGAATTTCTTCAAGCTCGGATATTTTTTGAAGAAGTGCATATAATTCATCAGTTATTTTTCTTCTTTCAAGTCCTGTGAGCTGTCCAAGCTTCATCTGAACTATTGCATCTGCCTGTTCTGATGAAAGACCTTTTTGTGCATAAATATGAATGCCTGTCATATCATATTCGGCACTGTTAAGGAGTGCTGACATATCTTCATCTTTAAAACGCTCCAGCATACGCTCCTTGGCCTCTGAAATCGTCTTACTTGTACGGAGTATACTTATAACCTCATCAATGTAATCAGCCGCCAGAACAAAGCCCTGAAGTATATGAGCCCTTTCGAGAGCCTTTTTGAGTTCAAACCTTGTTCTTCTTCTGATTACATCAACCTGAAATTCAAGATACTTTTCCAGCATTGATTTGAGAGTCATAATTTTAGGCTCACCGTCAGAAAGTGCAAGCATAATTACGCCTATTGTATCTTGAAGTTTTGTATAACTGAAAAGCTTATTTAAAATAAGCTGAGCATTTGCCTCTTTCTTAAGCTCAATAACTATTCTCATTCCCTGACGGTCTGATTCGTCTCTGAGGTCATAAATGCCTTCTACACGCTTATCCTTTACAAGCTGTTTTATACTGCTTATAAGTTTGGTTTTTCTAATCATATAAGGGATTTCATCAACTATAATGCTGTTTCTTCCCTTTACTTCTTCAAAATGAGTCTTTGCACGAAGTGTTATTTTTCCTCTGCCTGTTGCATATGCAGCACGTATTCCAGCTTTTCCCATAATTATGCCACCTGTAGGGAAATCAGGTCCTTTGATACATTCCATAAGTTCATCAAGAGTGCAATCAGGATTTTCTATGATGAGTTTAAGGGCATCTATAACTTCTGCAAGGTTATGAGGCGGTATATTTGTTGCCATACCTACAGCAATACCAGTAGAACCGTTTACAAGAAGATTAGGGAATCTTGACGGAAGAACTGCTGGTTCTTTAAGACGGTCATCATAGTTTGATACAAAATCTACTGTATCTTTGTTTATATCCATAAGCATATCAAGTGTAAGCTTTGCCATTTTTGCTTCAGTATAACGATATGCAGCTGCTCCGTCACCATCGATTGAACCAAAATTTCCGTGACCGTCAACAAGCGGATATCTAAGTGAAAAGTCCTGTGCAAGTCTTACAAGTGCATCATATACGGAGGCATCACCGTGTGGATGATAGCGTCCAAGAACTGAACCTACTGTATCCGCACATTTTCTATACGGTTTTTCAGGAGTAAGTCCATTTTCATAAAGTGTATATAAAATTCTTCTGTGTACAGGTTTTAAACCGTCTCTTACATCAGGCAATGCTCTTGAGACTATTACTGACATTGCATATTCAAGTATGGAGTTTTCCATTTCGTCAACAACATCAACGTTTATTATTTTTGAATTATCCTTATACAAAATTCTGCCTCCTCATAAAATATCAAACAACAAATTATACTCAACCCATTGTTTTTTTACGGAAAATTTCAAGTTCACTTTCCGTAAAATTCAGTTTAGGAACTACATAATAGAGTTCTTTAACCTGATATATTATAAAATATTCGTCATATTCAAGAACTTTAAGACCATTGTTAAAATAAAGCTTGCTACTTTCAATAACTTCCGGCAGTTCATCACCAAAAAGCTCTTTTTCATTATTTTCATCAGCTTTATCTTCACTTTCATCAAGATTATTATTTTCTGAATTTTCCTGAATTATAGTGCTTATCTCTATAAAAGTTTCAAAAACAGTCATTTTATAGGTTTCGTCTTCCATAAGCTTTACAGCATTGAGAAGACTGGTTTTAGCCTTTTTAGGATTATACCAGTTTACCGCCGAAAGTCCGAGACATAATGCTGAAAGAACATATGACATTACATTTGAAGAATCCTTTACAGCAGAAATTATATAAACTACTCCAAGTATCAGAAAAAGAATGCTTATAATATAAGTTTTTGGATAAACAAATTTTTTCTGCCACTGTGTAAAGGATTTTTCAAAGAATTCAAACGGTATTCTATATTCTTTTTCGAGTATTTTTTCTTCCATATGCTGTTATATATCCAAATTCTTTACATACTTTGCGTTTTTCTCAATAAACAAACGTCTTGGCTCTACTTTATCACCCATAAGTATTGTAAATACTTCATCTGCTTTCATAGCATCTTCCATATTTACTTTTACTATTGTTCTTCTTTCAGGGTCCATAGTAGTTTCCCAGAGCTGTTCAGGGTCCATTTCACCAAGACCCTTATATCTTTGAACCTCAATTTTTGAAGTATTTCCGTTTTCGTCAGCAAGTTCAGAAATATACTTATCACGTTCTTCCTCGTTGAAAGCATAGAAAAGCTTTTTACCTCTGCTTACTCTGAAAAGCGGGGGCTGTGCAAGATATATATTTCCATTTGAGATAAGCGGACGCATATATCTGAAAAAGAAAGTCAGAAGAAGAGTTCTTATATGTGCACCATCAACATCGGCATCAGACATAATGATAACTTTTCCGTATCTGAGCTTTGATATATCAAAATCTTCACCTATTCCAGTACCGAGAGCTGTTACAACAGGTAAAAGCTTGTCATTTCCATAAATTTTATCTATTCTTGCTTTTTCCACGTTAAGCATCTTGCCCCAAAGTGACAATATAGCCTGATAACGTCTGTCACGTCCCTGTTTTGCTGAACCTCCGGCTGAATCTCCCTCAACAATATAAATTTCTGTATATCTGTTGTCACGTTCCGCACAATCTGCAAGCTTTTCAGGAAGAGGAGATTTTCCAAATATTGCTTTACTTCTTTCTTGTTCTCTCGCTCTTTTGGCTGCTTCACGGGCTTTTAACGCAGATACGCTTTTTTCAAAAATAATCTTTGCTATTTCAGGATTTTCTTCAAGATAATTCATAAGCTTTTCCTGAATAAGATTTTCAATAAATGGCTTCACTTCAGGATTTCCAAGACGTACTTTGGTCTGACTCTCAAATTCGCATTCTGTAAGCTTTACAGATATAATTGCAGTAAGACCTTCACGGACATCATCACCTGTAAGCTTTTCATTATCCTTGAGAAGACCAAATTTTTTACCATATTCGTTCACTACTTTTGTAAGAGCATTTTTAAATCCTGTTTCGTGAGAACCACCGTCAATAGTATGAATATTATTGGCAAAAGAAAGAACAACTTCGTTATAGCTGTCATTGTATTGCATAGCTATTTCTGCAGTTGTGTCACCTTTTCTGCCTGATATATATATGACTTCTTCGTGAAGACTGTCAAGTCCTCTTGTATTGTGAATATGCTCGACAAATTGTCTGATACCGCCTTCATAGTAAAGAACTTCACTGCGAATATCATCAGGATTTCTGTAATCAGTAAATACAATTTTTATTCCCGCATTAAGAAATGCCTGTTCACGAAGTCGTTTAAGAAGGGTTTCATAATCATAAACAGTTTCTTCAAAAATTTCAGAATCTGCCTTGAATTTTACAGAAGTTCCTGTTTCAGAAGTATCACCAATAACCGCAAGTTCCTTGAAATACTTACCCCTTTCAAAACGCTGAAAGTGTATATGCTGTCCGTCCTTTACAGTAAGTTCAAGCCATTCTGAAAGAGCGTTTACTACTGATGCACCTACACCGTGAAGACCACCGGAAAACTTATAACTGCCTCCGCCAAATTTTCCTCCGGCATGAAGAACCGTATAAACCACAGTTGCTGCTGATATTTTTTCCTTCGGATGTATGCCTACTGGTATACCTCTTCCATTGTCAGATACTTGTATTATATCGCCTTCAAGTATATTTACTGTAATTTCCGTACAGAATCCGGCAAGAGCCTCATCAATGGAGTTATCCACTATTTCATATACAAGATGATGAAGACCTTTTGCTCCGGTTGAACCGACATACATTCCCGGACGTTTTCTTACTGGCTCAAGCCCTTCAAGAACCTGTATATCATCTGCACCATAATTCTGATTCTGCTGTGCCATTTTTTTCCCTCCACTTTTGGTTTTTTATATTTTAAACCCTGCTTCACAGAGTGTTACATTAAGCCGTCTTTTTAGTGTTGATACCGCAAGCTGTGATATATATACAGTCTCAATGCCATTTTTAAAAGCAACTATAAAACTTTTAGGCATTTCAGAAGTGGTATAAACACACAATTTATCTTTTTCAGCACGTTCGAGATATTCTTTTGTATATTTTCCGATAGTAGTATTTTCAATGTCAAAAATCCCGATTATATCGCTTATTCTGACAGAATACTCATTGCCTATATGAAGATACATCTAGATTATCTCTCCGTTCCTGACACAGAATATTTTGCCCTTAATTTCAGGCAACAAAGCACTTTCGTTACATGTAGTTATAAAAACCTGCATATTTTTGATTATATCAAATACAAGTTTCTGACGGCTTTCATCAAGTTCACCCATTACATCATCAAGAAATACAACGGGTGGTTCACTGCTTTTTTTTGAATATATTTCAGCCTGTGCAAGCTTAATTACAAGGGCTGTACTTTTTATCTGTCCTTGAGAACCGAATTCCCTTGCATTAAAGCCATTTATTTTTATTATTATATCATCACGGTTTGCACCTGTATGAGTACAGCCGGTTTTTACATCATATTCGGTCATTTCACAAAGACGATTGTAATATTGACGTACAGCATTTTCATCAAACGGATTTTCAAAATCAAGGGTTTTAAATACATTCGATGAATAAACAATTTCAAGAATTTCTTTTTCTCCAGTTATTTGACCATAAAGTCTTCTGCACACTTCATTCAGCTGTTTTATATAAGCATTTCGCATATATGAAATATAAACACCCTCTCTTGAAGCCTGAACATTCCAAGCGTCAAGTTCTTCGGGCTTTGACAATCCCTGAGCTATATTTTTCAGCAGGGAATTCCTTTGATTTATAATAACATTATGTTTTGTTATATGCGAAACAGCTGACGGATTGAGCTGAGATAATGCCATATCAATAAAATTTCGTCTTTTTTCCGGAGCACCCTTGATTATTTCAGTATCATCAGGTGTAAATGATATACACTTAAAAACATCAAAAAGACCACTTGTGCCTTTCAGTTTCACTTCATTGAGATGAAGATTTTTCACTGATGACCCTGATTTTCTAAGTTCATATGATATTTTCTGATTTCTTCTTGAATCTTTTATGCATATTTCAGAGATCATTTTATTTGCATCAACACCGATATAATCTTTTTCTTTTGAGCCTCTGAAACTCTTACAACCTGTTAAAATCCACATAGCTTCAAGAAGATTTGTCTTACCCTGAGCATTTTTTCCGGTTATTATATTATATCTTTCATCAGGTAAAAGACTTATTGACTTTAAATTTTTGAAACCTTCTATTTTTGCTGATGTTATTATCACTTCACGGTTACCTCTATACCGTCAAAAGAAACAACATCTCCGCTTCTTATTTTTTTTCCTCTCATAGTACATATTTCACCATTTACTGTAACTTTTCCGTCTTTTATAGCTTCTTTTGCCAAACCTCCGGTTTCAGCCATACCAGTAAATTTAAGAAGTGAATCAAGTTTTATATACTCGGTTACAATTGATATTTCATTTGATGACATAAAAACTCCCCTTGAATAAAAATATATAGACCTACAACTTATATTTTACTACAAAATCACTTTTTTGTCAAGAAATACAGGGAAAAATAAAAAATTATTATCTAAGCTGTATTGGCATAAGCAGGAATATGAAATCTTCTCCTTCAGGAGGAAGTATTTTTATTACTTTTGTACTTCCGCTGAGCTGAATTTTTATCTTGTCGCTCTCAGACGCTCTGAGGGCATCCAGAGCGAATTTATTGTTGAAGCCTATTGTTATTGGCTGACCCTCAATCTCGGCGTTAAAAGTATCGTCAATCTCTCCTATGGACGTTTTACATTCAATATGGACTTCTCCGTTTTCAAATGAGCATTTTACAGGAGACTGATTTTTGCTGTTGAGCAGAAGTGAACAACGTTCCATACTTGTTATAAAATCTTTTGTATTGAGTAATACTTCTGTTTTAAAATCAGCAGGAATGCTTTTTTTATAGTTATGGAATTCCCCATCAATAAGTCTTGATATAACAAAATAACCATTTATATCAAAAATTACATTTTTAGGATTTATATATATATTACATTCTCTTTTACCGTCATTGTCTTTCATAAGACCTGAAAGTTCCAGAAGTGTTTTTTTGGGAACAACAAAATAATTCTTTTCGATATATTCAATATTCTCACTTCTTATAGCAAGTCTGAATCCGTCCATTGCAACCATATTGAATTTGCCGTTTTCTATGTCAAAGAGTTCTCCGGTAAATATTGGCTTTATTTCACTTGATGCTACAGCATAACTTGTTTGAGAAATCATTGACTTAAACTTATCCTGCGAAATTTTTATTGGATTTTCTGTATTTACTTCTGGTAAGTCAGGATAATCCTCAGCTGACATTGTTGCTATTGAACACTGTGTATTTCCGCTTGATATAGTAACTGTCATATTTGGATTAAGTTCAAATACGATAACATCATCGGACATTTTTCTTGTCATTTCACTGAAAATACGTGCATCTGCAACGAATTCGCCTTCTCCTTCGGTTATAGCCATAAGAGAAGTTCTTATTCCAATTTCAAGGTCATATCCGGTAAGTTCAAGTTGATTCGGAGTAACTTTTACTTTTATTCCTTCAAGAGCTGGTATAGTTGACTTTGAAGCTACTGCTCTCGAAACATTTGTGATTGCTTCACAGAGAAACTGCTTGTTACATGAAAATTTCATTTTTTTGATTCCTTTCCTGAATTAAATTTTTTTAAACTGATTTCTATAAGTTTTTTTGAAAACTCTTTTTGTCAAAAAATCGTGTTCACAATTTATTCACATTTTTGTGAAGGTGTAAAAAAAAGAAAAAAACAATAATAAATATAGTAGTAGTAGTAGGGACTGTTGAAAAGTTGAAAACTACCTTAAACAACGGTATATAGGGCAGGATTTTTCAACAATGATATGTTGAAAAATTGTTGAAAGTGTTGAAAGATTTGATTAAAAAAAATATAAATGTTGAAACTGTTGAAAGATTGTTGAAAACTTGTTGAAAACTTGGCATATATTTCAATCTTT
>CAMWNQ010000039.1 GCA_947175655.1 uncultured Clostridia bacterium
AACAACTTGACAATGATAATCTTAAACTTCAAAAAGAAAATCAGAAATTATTTATATCACAGATACTCAGGAAGAAAATATTGAAGATGATATTCCTGATTATCCGGTTAATATATTTATAACCGAAAGTGGATATTTCAAGAAAATAACTCCTCAGTCACTAAGAATGAGCAGTGAACATAAACTCAAAGACGGTGATTTTATAACTCAGACTTTTGAAACCAATAATAAATCTGAAATAATATTCTTTACCGACAAATATCAGGCTTATAAATTCAAGATTTCTGCTTTTGACTGTACAAAAGCAAGTGTACTCGGAGAATACATTCCGGCAAAACTCGGCTTTGATGAAAATGAAAATATAGTATCTTCTGTAATAACTTCCGATTATTCGGGATTTGTAATGTTCTTCTATGAAAATGGTAAGGCTTTAAAAGTACCTCTCAAGTCATACGAAACAAAGACTAACAGAAAAAAACTTGCAAATGCATACTCAAATAAATCGCCACTTGTAAAAATTCTTTTCCTTGAAGAAGATACCGATATTCTTATACGTACTAGCGGAAACCGTGCAGTTTTATTAAATACTTCACTTGTATCCCTGAAAACAACCCGTGACAGTGCCGGAATACAGGTAATTACTCCAAAGGCTAAATATGTTTTAAGCAGTGCAGAAACAGTAAATACTGAAAATAATGATAATCTTGAAAAATACCGTATAAATAATATTCCGGCTGTAGGACTTCTTGCCAAAACCCTTGCCGGACAGAATCAGTTATCATTTGAATAAAAGCAATAAAAAAATCCCTCATCAGATGAGGGACTTTTTTATATCATATCTTATTTTATCTTTCTGCATTCTATATAGAAACGTTTATCTTCGGCGTGTCCCATAGAGAAAGTCTTTCGTGGCAATGCACCGTCTTTTATTACAGTCGGGAAGAGCTGATTTTTATTCATATCCGGAAGTATGAAACCTATACCGCCGTTTCTTGATACAAGTGATTTGAGAGTATCTGTGCCGTGAATATAATCTATTTTTCCGCCGTTCTCTTTTAAATATTTATCAAGAAAAGCCTGTAAACTTCCTACAGTGAGATTTGATGACGGATTTTTTATATATACTTTCTTTTCAGCATTATCTGTTATATATACAAAATATTGTTCTGATTCAGATTCAGAAAGTTCAAGATATTTTTCCATTTCTGAAATAAGTTTCTGAGTATCAACATCTGTTACAATTCTGTGAATAGCCTCAAACTGTAATGCCGGACTGTGAAGATTTACTATTTCAGCCAGTGCATATCTTGCAGGGTGATTTGAAAAATCTGTATCAGGATTTTCCCTCTTCAATGATTCATAATATTCCTTGGCAGTTGCAAGTGAATGATTTCCGTCACCCATAGCATAGAGAAGTGCCGGAACATCTTTCATTCCATGATTATATTCTCCGAGATTTTCGAGAGAACTAAATATTTTTTCCTGAATATCTTCCGGAATCAAATAACCCTTTATTTTTCCACCGTTCTGCATAAGTTCAAAGTCATAAAGCTTTTCCATATTTTTGCAGGATTCTGCAAGAGGTTCTATAATATCTTTTTTGTCATCATCAATCAAAATCATAATATGAGGGAGTTCAAGTGATGCACCTTTTCTTATTTTTACTCTTGGCGGTATTCTTTCGATAACAGTAGCTTCAGTTGCTCTTACCTGTGATGTACTGCCTTTTGTATAATCATATTCTTCAAGGTCTATTTTTCCGACTATTCCCTGACGAAGTATGCTATTACTCTGGATTCTTTCAACATAAATAAGAGCATTTTTATATACTTCAAAAATATCATCTGAAATATATTCGTCCATAGTTTTATGAATATTCTGAATTCTGTTATCAACATCATCACTTTCCAGATAAATTTCCGGAAGTATAAGCCTTAGTGATGATGCAGAATCTCCGACATTCGATTCTGTTTCATTCCAGTATTCCGGTTCGCTTGTATACTGGTCGCAGGCAATTACTGACCACTTATACATATCAGTTCCATTTTTTGGCAAAAGAATATCAGCATTTTTAAAAGCATTATTCATATTTTAAATTCCTTTCAGATTTTTTTAACAAGTTCTTTCAGTTCAAGATTAAGACGGCAAACAGGAAGCCCCATAACATTAAAGAAATCACCGTTTATTTTTTCAACAAATATTGAACCTTTCCCTTGAATTCCATAACCGCCTGCCTTGTCATAAGGTTCGCCGGTCGCTATATAATCACGGATTTCATCAGGGCTTAATTTTCGGAAATATACCTGCGTAATCTCCGTAAATGATTTTATATTGTCATTCATAATAAGACAGCAACCTGTTGTAACAATATGCATCTTTCCGGAAAGTCTACTTAAATAATCAAAGCACTGACTGTAATTTCTGGGTTTTCCCATTATTTCACCGTCAAGTATTACAGCAGTATCACAGCCTATTATAATATTTCCACTATTTTTATATTTTTCCGCTATGCTCTCAGCTTTAAGACGTGCAAGATATTCAGACGCTTCAACAGGATTTATATTTTCTGGTATAATCTCCTCGACATCAGAAATTTCAATCATAAAACTATCTGTTATATTTGACATCAGTTCTTTACGTCTCGGAGAACCAGAAGCTAATATAATACTCATATTCAAAGTGCCTTTCTTATTACTGAACCGGCTTCAAATGTCATATCCGGATTATCTGATTTAAAAGAAAATTTCATCATTGCGTGATTTGCAGTTTCAATGCTCTGACCCTTTTCGTCAAATATCTCTGAAAGTACCATTTCATACGGTTTTTTCATAGGTGATACTATCTCGACAGTATCACCTGCAAAGAATTTATTTCTCTGAGTACAATATACTGTATTATCCTCGCATCTGTCAACAACTGCAACAACATCATAATTTCTTATATATCCGCTGTTTTCATAATACTGGCAATCCTTTGGATTTCCGAAAAAGAATCCCGTACAGTATTTTCTGTGACTTACTTTGAATACTTCGGATTTTATCCATTCCGGCAGTACAAAGTTTTCAGGATTTTTATAATACTCGTTTACTGCCATTCTGTATGCGTTTGTTATTATGGCGGTATAATATGATGATTTTGCACGTCCTTCTATTTTAAGACTTGTAACGCCGGCATCTGCAAGCTTGTCTATATGGTCAATCATACATAAATCCTTGGCATTGAGTATGTAAGTACCTTTTTCGTCCTCAAATATGGGATAGAATTCGTTTGGACGCTTTTCTTCCATAAGATGATAACCCCATCTGCAAGGCTGCGCACATTCTCCCCTGTTTGCATCACGGTTTACAAGATACTGTGATAACAGACATCTTCCTGAAAATGATACACACATAGCACCGTGTACAAATACTTCTATATCAAGGTCTTTCGGAGTCTTTGCACGGATTTCAGCAATTTCATCAAGAGAAAGTTCTCTTGATGTAACAATACGCTTTGCACCCATATTATAAAGTTCATTGGCAGAAGCATAATTTACAATTCCGGTCTGGGTTGACATATGTATTTCCATATCCGGAGCATATTTCTTTACAAGACCAAGAAGTCCCAAATCCGCAACTATTACAGCATCAGTGCAGGCACTTACCGCTTCTTCAATAAACTGCTGAAATTCCGGTATTTCATTATTTCTGGGAAGTGTATTGCAGGTCAGATATACTTTTACATTATTTTTATGAGCCTTTGCAACAGCTTCTGCATATGTATCATAATCAAAATTAGGAGAACCTGCTCTCATACCAAAATTTTTACGTCCAAGATATACAGCATCTGCTCCATATCTTATAGCCGATTCCAGACGCTCCATATCTCCGGCAGGTGAAAGCACTTCAAGATTTTTATTCAAATTTATTCCTCTCTTTCGGCATATTAATATTCATCTGGATTTTCTGCATTTGCTCGCTGTTCTTTTACCATTTCCAGATTTTCCTCGTGTTCTTCAAGGGTAACAGCAAGATAAGTCTGTTTTGTATCTATATTCGCACAGAAATAATAATAATCACTCTGGAAGTTTTCAAGTACAGCATCTATAGCTTCAATTCCCGGATTGCATATCGCCCCCGGAGGAAGTCCTGCACTTTTATCGGTATCATAGGCACTAAGTATCAGTTCATCACGTATTTCCATATTAGGTTCTATTACTTCTTCAGCATAATACCCTGTAGGGCTAGACTGTAAAAGCGGAAATACATCAGGATGATTAAGTCTATTCCAGAATACTGATGCTACCATAATCATTGCTTCTTTATATGGTGCTTCTGCCTGTACTATCGATGCAAATGTGATAAGCTGATCAAGAGTAAGACCCAGTTCTTCCATTTTAGCATAACGTTCATCAGTCATTTTATTTTCAAAGTTGAGATATATTTTTTGACATACTTGGTCAGGCTCCATATTCTCATAGAAATAATATGTATCAGGGAATAAATATCCCTCCATACGATAGAATTTAAGAGTTGTTGATGAACTCAGACGGTTTTCAAATTTAAAATTATATCCACCTGAATTAAAGTAAAACAGAAAATCAGATGCTGAACATACACCGGCTTCTTCAAGTTTCTGTCCGGCTTGAACAAGAGTTATACCCTCCTGAAACATTACTGCAACTTCTTCTTTTTCCTCACTCTGAACAGTTGTAAGTTCGTGTATAAGAGTTTCATAAGCCATATTCGGACGCACAAAGTGTTCACCTGATACATATGAATTTTCTGTTCCTCTGACACGTGAAAAAATCTGGAAAAATTCCGGTGATTTTATAATTCCGTCTTTCTGAAGCATAATTGCTATTTCTTCGGTAGTTGCACCCTCCGGTATTACAATAATCTGAGTTTCTTCGCTTTTTCCTATACCGAGCATATCTTTTCCGAATGCGATTATCACAAGTGACAGACAAACAGATATTGCAAAGATAAGTGTTGTAAGTATCAGAACCCCTGGAAGTCTGTAGTGACGTTTCTTTCTTTTCTTTTTCTTCTTCTTTTTTTTGCTAGTACTTTGAGATGAAGATTTTGCGGATTTGTTAATATCCTCGTCATCTGAATAATAAGCATCAGAATCATCAGAAAAATCCTCACCATAATTTTCATCTACAAGTTCTGTTTCTGCTGAACGCAGTGTTACTTCTGAATCTCTGAATGATTTTTCAAGAAAACTGTCTATTCTGGCATCTGAATCATCAGAATTGTTATTACGTTCTTTTTTGTTGTCCGCATCACTTAAAATATCATTTACAAGTGAATCATTATCTTTCGGCACTGCAAAGCACCTTCCTTTCTTCAGTTATAACGGTCTGTACTTTTATATCATATTTTTCTGATGGAAGTTTTTCTGAAATAAGTTCATCATAACATATTCCGATTTTATATATATTATTATTTTCAGATAAAAACCTGTCATAATATCCTCCGCCATATCCAAGCCTTGTACCATCAAGTGAAAATGAGAGTGCCGGAACAATGCATACTGTATCTGATGATATAATAGCTTTTCTATCTCCGGAAGGTTCCGGAATACCATAAGCTCCAGAACGCAGTTCGTCAGTAGAATTTATATATATAAATTCCATAATTCCATTTTCGAGACATCTCGGAACTGCCAGATTTTTATTATTATTTAAAATACTCTCCATAATAAGCCTGGTACTTGTTTCAGAATTATATGACACATATACAAGAACCGTATCAGCTTTTTTTATTTCAGGCATATTCAACACATATTCCTGAATAATTCTGTCTTTTTCTTCTTTGTTGTGAATTTTCGCACGCTTTGCACGAAAAATTTTTCTTAATTCTTTTTTTTCCATAGTAAATATCAATCAAAAAGAACTGATTCTTTTATTTCATTGCTTTTTTCCTCTGATATAAGCACTTCAATAAGTTTAAGTCCGAAGTGAAGAGCTGTGCCTGCACCTCTGGAAGTAACAATATTTCCGTCTGCGACTGCCGGAACGTTTTGTATAAATGCACCTTCAAGTTCTTTTTCAAATCCTTTGTAGCATATTGCATTCTTATTTTTAAGTAATCCTCTGTGACCCAGTATTGACGGTGCTGCACATATCGCACCAATGAATTTATTATTTTCCATACAGAAATCAATAGCTTTCTGTACTGTTGAATCTGCTTCAAGATTCAAAGTCCCTGGCATTCCTCCCGGCAGAATTACCATTTCAAGATTTTCAAATTCATTATTAATTTCATCGGTTGATGTATCTGCTGTAACTGGAATTCCGTGAGAGCCTGTTACATTTTTCTTTCCTACTCCAACTGTAATCACTTCTTTTCCTGCACGTCTTAACAGGTCAATCGGAGCAATAGCTTCTGTTTCTTCAAAGCCATCAGCTAAAAAAACGTAAATCATATGAATATACTTCCTTTCATCTATTACATTATATTTTATACTATCTTATCTGAAAATTACTGTGTTCTTTTCAAGAAGATATGCAGGATGATATGAAAGCTTGGATTTTCTTAATCCCTCAATGCCCATATCTTCTTCACGGTTGACATATTTCACATCTTTTGCAAACCTTTTGGAAAACTCATTGTTTATTGCCGGATATATTCCATTATATGAAGTATCAGCCTTTTCAATATGCACACATATTGTATCACTGTTTAACTTTTCACCTATCGAAAAAGCTTTTATATAACCGTCAATTCTTATCACACCACCAAAAAGATTGAACTCACTGAAATATGAAAAAAATGTATTTATCGCAAACTGTTCAGCTATACTTGAAAAATTTTCTATACCCTTTTTAATATTATAATTAATAGTGCTGAATCTTATACACTCATCAAAATCAGATTCTTTCATTTCTAAAAATTCCCAGTCATATTCATTTATCTTTAAAAGATGATTTCTTTTTTTATGATATTTCTTTCCAGAAAGATTTATCAAATCAGAAGAATTATAAATATAATCAAAACCATCTCTTTCAGGGTGTATTTCAAATGCCTGAGAATTTTCTCCATAAATATCTTTCAGAATTTCAAGTCCTTTTTCAGTTACACCTGAAATCTTCAAGGGCTTGCCCATACTTTCAGAAAATTTTCTCATTTCATCAATAACTTCCCTGTAGTCACCCTCACCGGAAGGAAAAATAAATGATGGTATATCATCATCTGTATCAAAAGCACACGAAATATAAAAATCCTTGTAAAAGCATATTTTTGAATTACTGAGCCTACGCCACGCCATATTATTTGCAAAACTGTATTCACAACCCTGAAAGTCGGATTTTTTCAGACATTCACATATACGCTCTTTATCTGATATATCAATAATTTTAAAATCAAGCATTAAAATTCACCATTATCCAGATTTAATTATTTTTCAGATTATTTATGTAATTTCTTGTCTCTTCTGCTTTTCCACAGGACATTTTCCCCTCTGTACACTTTCCTCTACAGCACGAAGGCCCTGCATTTTTAAATACAGACGGTGCTACTTTACTGCAAAGTCTGAGCATCTCACAGGCAAGCTCCCTGATTTCCCACTGAGCACGATTACAGCATCTGAGACTGAAAAAGTTGAGCAGACTTCTTGCATTCATAGTAACCATCATTTTTGTCTCACAGGCATTAGGAAGTACAAATCTGGCATCTTCTATTGCTTTTTTTTCTGCATTGCTTTTGGCTTTGCTTTCGGTCATTCCCTGATTTATAAATTCATCATAATATTTTTTCTGAAGTACATCACTTATTTTATTATAATTTTCAACAGCACTTTCCATTGATTTTTTATAAAGTTCTGATACCTCTTTATCTTCTGCAACAGCCGGTGGAGTGATATACTCAAAATTATTCTGGCGTACATATCGCTGACTCTGCACTGAAAATGATGCTATACGGTGACGTGTTATCTGAGCCAAAAGAGTTCTTGAAACACCCTCTATCCCGAAAGTAAAATTTATATGTTCAATTGGGCTTTCGTGACCCATTCCTGCCAGCATTTCTACAAATGACTTTGTTTTTTCATCGTCAAGACCTTCCATAAGATTCATAGCTCCTGTATCAGAATAACAGAGTTTTGCTGCTGAAGCTATAATCTTTTCCGGATTCGGAGTATGTGATATTAAAGTTACTTTCATTATATATAATAATCCTTTCATTAATACTTTATTCGTTGGTCTTATTATAGCATTCTTTAGGCTTAAAGTCAAGCAGACGCAATATTTTTTACATTTTGTGTAACATTATCTTTTTTTATTAAACCAACTACTGATTATTAAAAGATTCAAGTTTTTTCCGATTTCTAATATCTTTTCCTCTAAAAGTAAAGCAGGTATACATTGTTGTTAAACGTGAATATATTCTTTTGGAATATCTTTGTTCTATTTCTTTTCGATCTAAATTAGTACTTATTATTGTAGATTTAAGCATATTTATTCTTGTATTTATTATATTATATATTGTTGAATTATAAAAAGATGATTCAAATTCAGTACCTAGATCATCTATTATGAGCAAATCAACATCATTTACAAGTGATATTGTATCATTAACTCTATCTCGTCCAAAATGTTCATTTTCTATCTTATGAAATATATTCATTGCTGAATCATATATAACATTATATCCCTTTTTTATTACTTCATTTGCAATTGCAAGCGAAAGATGTGTTTTTCCAAGTCCTGTATCTCCTGTCATAAGAATATTATCATTATGTGTTCCAAATTCATAGGCAAATTTTTTACATCGTTCAAAAATTCTACTCATAATATCATAGTCTTCTTTTTCATAATAACTAAGCCTGAAAGTCTCAAATTCTGAAAGATTTATATGTGAATCTTTATTAAATTCCTCTGAGGATATTTTTTTTATAAGTTCCATAAAGCATTCACAGTATTCACCTTTTTCGTTATATCCTGTATCATTGCAGTTTTTACAGTAATATTTCATATCAAGATAATCACCGGAATAACCGTAATGTTTAAGCGTATCTTTTATAAACATTTGTGATTGCCAATTTTTCTTTTTTAATTCAGCCATTTTATATTCAACATTTCCGCCCCGTGATACTATATCTATTATTTCAAAGCCTGTATTAAATAACTTTTCGTTTTCCTCTCTGATTTCTGGAATTATTTTATTAATCTCCTCAATTCTTCTGTCATTTCTGGCTATAGCATTGTCTCTTCTTTGTTTTATTATATTTTCAGCTTTTTCATAAATTTCATATTTATCCATCATAATCCTCTCTTCCTTAATTTAATCAAAATGATTAAAAAATACGGCATATTCATCGTTTTCTTCAACTGAAACTAAATTATCTGAATTTGATTTTTTCTTTTTCTTAAATTCATTTTTAAAATCAATATTAGCTTTTTCTGCTTCTGCTACGGTATTTATGCCAGCATCTTTCCATCTTAAAAGGATTTTATCTATGTAACCAATAGGAAGTTTTGTAGGATTTCCTGTTGATTCAACAGCCTCATAATATGCAAGCTGGATAAGTTCTTCAGGATAATTTTCGTCTTTCCATTTTTTAATATATTTCATCTGATTTGGAACAGGGTCTCTGCTCAACCCAAACATTCTTTTTATTCTTAAAATAAATATTCTGTCTTCTGAACTTTCCTTCAGACGCTTTATCTCATTGTTTGCAAGTTCAAGAGTATCTATACCGTTATTTTTCCAAGTATATGCTATCTTCTCAATATATGAGATATTACTACTGTTTACAGAAACACAGTAATTTATAATCATAATTATTATTTCAGCATTAAGTCCCAGATACTGATTCATCCATATAAGAGAACGCTCTATTGTAAAATTTATATTCCCTATTGATTTTTCTGTCATAGCAAATAAATCTCTCAGGGTTTTTGATGATTCAAGCATATCAGCTATTTCAGTATGTTTGATATTAAGTCCAGCACTTGAATAATTATTGCCTGCACTAATATATATATCTGTATTTTCCTTTGTTTCGGGTTCTGATTTCAAATCAGGTTCAGGAATAGAAAATATACTGTTTACTGCCGGCAGTTCTTCATATGTATCAGGAAGTATTCCGGTTTGATTCCAGAAAATCAATGCATCTTCTACTTCTTCTTCTGTCAGACCTGTATTTTCAGCAATTTCCTCAATACTGAACGATTTTCCATTATTTCTGAGCAGATATATTATCACCTTCAATTGAGATTCAGTGGAAAGCTTTAAAAAATTATCCGCAATAACATTCGGAACTCCAAACATATTCCCCCATATCCCACAGCTAAAACCATATCTCATAACATCTCTCCATAATTTTTTTCGTCGCTATTATATTATTATATCATTTTTTATCACTGATGTAAATAAGACAAATAATACAAAAATATCTTGTTGAAATTATATTGTCAACTTTTTTCTGAAATATAGTTGACATTAAAAAAATAATGTGATATAATTAGCTAAAATTCAGAAAGGAATGATTTTTATGGGTAATTCAAAATCAAAAATTTCAACATCAGATATTGCCAGATGTGGACTGTGTACAGCTATAATAGCAATCTGTTCTTGGATTCAGATTCCGACAGCAGTACCATTCACTCTCCAGACCTTCGGTGTATTTGTGACTTTGGGACTGCTTGGCGGAAAACTTGGTACTATATCCGTCCTTGCATACATTATTCTTGGTACTTGCGGACTGCCTGTATTTGCAGGATTCAGCAGTGGAATGGGAGTAATAATAGGTACGACCGGAGGCTATCTTTTTGGATTTATTGCTATAGCTCTTGTTATGTGGCTGTCTGAAAAGCTATGTGGTGAAAATTATAATAATCCGGTAATTTCAGTAACTTCAATGATTGCAGGGCTTCTGATAATGTATGCAATAGGTACTGCTTGGTTTATGATGGTATATCTTAAAAACACTGGAAGCATTGGTCTCGGACAGGTTATTTCTTGGTGTGTGATACCTTTTATAATACCAGATATATTAAAAATTTTATGTGCATCTGTAATTATAAAAGGAGTAAAAAAATATGTCAGTGCTTAAAATAAGACCCCATCACGGTCTTTGTACTGAATTTTTTGAAGGAAAAGGCTACAGTGATTCTTTTACTGAAAATATGTATAATGTTATATCTCTTCTCGAAAAAAATCCTGAAGTAAAAATCATTATTGATACTGATGATATATGTTCAGGCTGTCCGGAAAATATAGATAACAGATGCATAAGCTTTAAGAAAGTAAAGGATTATGACAAAAAAGTTCTTGAATACTGCAAAATAAGTGAAAATGATATGATATACTGGAAAGATTTTAAAACAAAAATAAAATCTGAAATACTTGAAAAAAATCTGCTCAAAGATATATGCAGTAATTGCCGTTGGTATAAGATATGCGAAAAAAATGCGGACAGTAAATAAAAACTGTCCGCAAAAATTTTATATTATTTGCAAAGAATAAAATCATACTGTCTGTGAACTTCTTCAAGAGTTCCTTCGCCTCTCTGATAAGCATTTTTTGCCTCTATAAGAGAGAAACAGTTAATCTGTTCTGTTGACACTTCTGATTCCTTAATCCATTTACAGCCGAATGTTATTGTTTCACCTCTGAGAAGTGCAGGTATTTCAAATCTGTCACCAGCATCATAAGTCTTGCCTTTATAAGTCCAGCCACCGAAAACATAGCCGTCTTTAGTAAATTCGCATTCCGGAACAATAAGAGATTCACCGTATGATGCTTTTACTTTTACACTTTCTTTTGTTGAAGCAGAAAACTTTACATTATAGCTTATAGGCTTCCATACTGCTGTAAAATGCACATCACTGTCAGGCATTGTAAATGTTGCATTTGTGAGATATTCCTGACCGTCCACATCGCTTTTCCAGCCTACAAGATTATATCCTTTTCGTGCAAGACGCGTATTATCAGCAAGTTCAAATGATTGTGTAGCAGTCTTTTCAAAAGTAATACTTGTACCGCCTATTAAATTGTCAACATCTCCTGACTCATAATATATATTATGTATCTGACACCATACAGGCGAAAGAGTAACATCGTGTGCTGGCATTATCATCTTTTCACCCATTCTGAAAGTGTGTTCACCGTCAGTCCAGCCGAACTGTTCAAATCCTTCTTTCTGGAACTGATATTTTGGAATAAGATGTAATCTTCCAGCAAGGCACGAACGTTCATTTAAAGTTCCTATTATCTCTCCGCCGTCTCCGTCATACATCAAATCATAAGTTGTTTTATCGCTCAAATCTACCCATACTGGAACCAGAACTATATCTTCTGTACCTACCTGAAAGGTATCACCTGCTTCATAAACGATATAATTATTATAAGTCCAGCCGGTAAAATCATAACCTTCTTTAACAAGTTCTGCATCCGGAATAGTTACTATATAACCTTCTGATACACTCAATTTCGGAAATTCAGTATCTTCACATACTCCGCCATCAAGGTCGAAAGTAACAGTATATGGAATTTTTTCTGCATCTTCACAAAAAACAGTATTGAATGACATACTGCATATACTGATAGCTATTGCAGTAACAGACGAAAAGCATCTGTTAAATAATTTTGTATTCATAAAAAATCTCCTTTTTAATGTTTTTCATTTAAAACGATTAAGCTTTTCATCATATAAATATCCGATTTTTCTGAGTTTTTCAGTTATATCGTCTTCTGAAACATCAAGAGTTTTGCATAAATCATCAAGATTTTTATAATTGTCTCTCAGCTGTGTATTAATATAACTTAAAAGTATAGCCGGGTCATTTGGAATACTCATAATAAAAAACCTCTTTTCAAATTCTATAATATTATAGT
>CAMWNQ010000040.1 GCA_947175655.1 uncultured Clostridia bacterium
GTATATAATATATTATGATAAATATATATTATATATAAAAGCGTAGCAGTTAGAGTAATCTTGAATAGTTTTTCAGAGAGTGTCGGTTTGGTGTGACGGCATAAACATTTTTGATGAAGTGCAACTGTCAGCTCCGGAAAGGAAATAACAGTATTTTCCGGCGTTTATCTTGCGTTAAAGGATTTTTAAGTGATAAATTCAGAGTGGAACCGTGGTATAATACCGCCTCTGTGGGAGATTTCTCCTTCAGGGGATTTTTTTATTTGATTTGATTTTATAAGGAGGCGATTTTTATTTTTAATCAGTTAAAAGAGGATATTGCCATTATAAAGGCACACGACCCAGCTGCAAGAAATTCTTTTGAAATATTATTTACCTATTCAGGACTTCACGCTGTAAGAAGTTATCGTCACGCACATTGGTTTTATAAGCATAAGATGTATACGATAGCAAGAATTATTTCGCAGTGGTCAAGATTCTGGACTGGTATAGAAATACACCCTGGAGCAACTATAGGAAAAAGTCTTTTTATAGACCACGGAATGGGTGTCGTTATAGGAGAGACAGCAGTTATAGGGGATAATTGTCTTATATATCAGGGAGTAACACTTGGTGGTACTGGAAAAGATAAAGGAAAACGTCACCCGACTCTTGGAGATAATGTTCTTGTAGGAGCAGGTGCAAAAGTGCTTGGACCTTTTAAAGTCGGAAATAATGTAAAAATAGCAGCTAATGCTGTAGTTCTGAATCCTATTCCAGATAACTGCACAGCTGTTGGTATTCCGGCAAGAATTGTAAAACAAAACGGTAATAAAGTAAAGCCTTGTGTTACAAATGAGATTGACCAGGTTCATATTCCAGACCCTGTATCACTTGAAATGTGTAAGATGCTTGCAAAAATTGAAAATCTTGAAAAGAGATTAGATAAAATTGAAAAGTAATAAATCAGAGAGGATTGATATAAATGCAGATTTATAATACTATGACAAGAAAAAAAGAAGAATTAAAGCCACTTGATGGTAAACAGATTAATATATATGCCTGTGGTCCTACTGTATATAATTATATTCACATAGGAAATGCACGCCCTATATGTTCTTTTGATGTTCTTAGAAGATATCTTAAATACAGGGGATATGATGTAAAATATGTTCAGAATTTTACTGATGTTGATGATAAGATTATAAAGAAAGCAAATGAAGAGGGTGTACCGGCAAGTGAAATTTCAGAAAAATATATAGCTGAGTATAAAAAAGATGCTCACGGTCTTAATGTAATGGATGCTGATGTTCATCCTAAGGTTACAGAGAGTATGAATATTATTATAGACCTTGTAAAAAAGCTTGTTGAGACAGGTCACGCATATGAAAAGAACGGTGATGTTTATTTCAGAACATCAAGCTTTAAAGATTATGGAAAACTTTCCGGAATGCCTATTGAAGAACTTCAGGCAGGTGCAAGAATTGATGTTAATGATATAAAGGAAAGTCCTTTGGATTTTGCAGTTTGGAAATCAGCAAAAGCTGGTGAACCTTACTGGGAATCTCCTTGGGGAAAGGGCAGACCAGGTTGGCATATAGAATGTTCTGCAATGTCAGGTCATTATATAGGAGAAACTCTTGATATTCACTGTGGCGGTCAGGATTTGATTTTCCCTCATCACGAAAATGAAATAGCACAGTCAGAAGCCGTTACAGGAAAACCTATGGCTAATTACTGGGTTCATAATGGATATATAAACGTTGATAATAAAAAGATGTCAAAATCACTCGGCAATTTCTTTACTGCAAGAGAAGTGGCTGAAAAATATGGATATGAAACAGTAAGATATATGATGATTCAGGCTCATTATAGAAGTCCTATAAATTACTGTATTGAATTGCTTGATGCTTGCAAGGCATCTCTTGAAAGACTTTATAACTGCCGTGAAACTCTTGACAGAGCAATTGCCAATGCAAAGGACGGAAATATATCAAAAGAGGCAGAAGAAATATTCAATAAACGTCGTGAACAGTTTATAGATGCTATGGACGATGATTTGAATACAGCAGATGGTATGACTGCAATATTTGAACTTGTAAGAGATTTGAATACAATGTCAGCTAATCCAGATACTTCCAAACAGCAACTTCAGTCTGGAGCAGATTTATTTGATGAACTTACAGGCGTACTTGGAATTATGTACAACCGCAGTAAAGAAGATGAAATTCCTCAGGAAATTCTTGACCTTGCTGAACAGAGAAAAAATGCAAGAAAAAATAAGGATTTTGCTCTTGCTGATGAAATACGTGATAAAATATCAGCTCTTGGTTATTCTATAAAAGAAACACGTCAGGGTACTGAAATAAAGAAAATAGGTTAATATAAAATGGCAAGAATTTATCCGCTTTTTAGTTCAAGTCAGGGAAATGCAACTTTTATAGGTACTGAAAAGGGTGGTATATTAATAGATGCCGGAGTGAGCTGTAAAAAACTTTGTGAAGCTCTTAAAGTGAATAAGCTTACTCCGGAATCCGTAAAGGCAATATTTATAACTCATGAACACAGTGACCATATAAAAGGACTAAAAGTATTTGGCTCAAAGATAAATTGTCCAATATATGGAAAAAAACAATCTCTGGAATTTCTTATAAGAGAAGATAAAATATCTCCGAAAAATCCAGTTATGGAGATAACAAAAAGCATTTCAGTATGCGGAATGGAAGTATCTGCTTTTAATACTCCTCATGATTCTGTTGCAAGCTGTGGATACAGAGTACATACAGCAGATTATAAATATTGTGCAGTTTGTACTGATTTGGGTCATATAACGCCTGAAGTCGAAAATGCACTTATGGGTTGCCGTCTTGTTCTTCTTGAATCAAATTATGATGAGAATATGCTCAGAACAGGTGATTATCCTCTTTCGATAAAACAGCGTATATTATCAATGAATGGTCATTTATCAAATGATGAATGTGCGTCACAAATAAGAAAGCTTATCAAAAAAGGAACTAAATATTTTGTTTTAGGACATCTTAGTCCTGAAAATAACCGTCCGCAGATTGCTGACAGAACTGTTCAGCTGGCATTATCCAAATATAAAAGAAATGTTGATTATATGCTTGGAGTTGCTCCAAAAGAAACTAAGGGAGGAGTAGTTATTTTCTGATGACAGTAAATCTCATAGTAATAGGAAAGCTTAAAGAAGATTATCTTAGAAAAGCTTGTGATGAATATATAAAAAGACTTTCAAGATATTGCACTTTTGAACTTCACGAATTAAATGAATATAGACTTAGTGATAATCCTTCAGATAAAGAAATAGAAAATGCATTATTGAAAGAAGCAGAAAATATAAAAAAATACGCCAGAGGATATATAATACCAATGTGCATAGAAGGAAAACAGATTTCAAGTACAGAATTATCCCAGAATATAAGTAATGCATTATTGTCCGGAAACAGTACTGTTACTTTTATAATAGGCAGTTCATTCGGACTTGCTGATGAAATAAAATCTATGGGTAATTTTAAGCTTTCAATGTCAAAAATGACATTTCCGCATCAACTTGCAAGAGTTATGATTCTGGAACAGATTTATCGTTCCTTTCAGATTTCAGATGGCGGAAAATATCATAAATAGTGCATATAAATTAACAAATTTTTTATTTTGATATTGCAATTAATAGATTTTAGTAGTATAATAAATATAAATATTATATTGAGAGGTGCAAAAATATGTCTAAATTAAAAAAATCTATGATGCTTGCTACAGCATCAGCACTTACAGCGTCAATGTGTTCTGCAATTCCTTTTGTTTCCGCTGTTGATTCTGCTGAAGATGGCAAATACACAAAGATGCCTTATGTAAGAGAATGTGAAGACCCTGAAATCGCAAATGGTAATGAAATTTGGACAAGTATTTATCAGGATGAAATTCCCGGATATTCAGGTGAAGGATTTGTATATCTTAACAGTAATTCTATGAAAACTACAATAACAGTACCAGAAGACGGAATGTATGAAATTTCAGTAAGATATGCTCAGTTCCTTTCAGAAGAAGGCAGAGAACAGACCATAAAAGTAAACGGAAGAGAAACTAGAGTTAATTTCCCATACTCAAGAGAATGGTCTGACATCAGCTTCGGCATATTTAGATTTAATAAGGGTGAAAATGAAATAGAAATCACACCTCAATACGGTTATGCTTCATATGACACAATAACAATTAAAAAAGCTGAACCGCATGACTACACAAAGGCTACTGATGAACTTGTTGATGCAAAGGCTACTGATGAGACAAAGGCTCTTATGAAATATCTTAAGAGTGTTTATGGAAGTCATATCATTTCAGGTCAGCAGGAAATATATGGTGGCGGAAATGACGGAAATTCAGAACTTGAATTTGAATATATTCAGGAAAAGACAGGTAAACAGCCAGCTATAAGAGGATTTGACTTTATGAACTATAATCCACTTTATGGTTGGGAGGACGGCACAACAGAACGTGCAATAGCGTGGGTAAAGGAAAAGAAAGGAATTATTACAGCTTCATGGCATATAAACGTTCCTATTGACTTTGATAATTATGAACTCGGTGATGAAGTTGACTGGAAACAATGCTCATATAAAAATTATCAGGCATCAAACAGTACATTCAATACTGCAAAAGTACTTGAAAAGGACAGTAAGGAAAGAGCATATTTTGAAGCTGCTATGGAAGATTTAGCAGAACAGCTTAAACTTCTTCAGGATGAAAATGTACCGATTATTTTCCGTCCCCTCCACGAAGCTCAGGGTAATGAAGGACATTATGGTGATGGAACAGCTTGGTTTTGGTGGGGTGACAGAGGACCAGAAGTATATAAGGAACTCTGGAAACTTCTTTATACTACACTTACTGAAAAGTATGAACTTCATAATATAATCTGGGAATTTAACAGTTATAACTATTCAAATTCAGATACTTGGTATCCAGGTGATGAATATGTTGATATTCTTGCTTATGATAAATATAATGTTGATAACAACAGAGATGATGGTCTTACAAGTGGACCTAATGTAAGTGCAATTTCATCTATATTTGATTATATCTATAAACTTACAGATGGTAAAAAAATGGTAGCAATGGCTGAAAATGATACTGTTCCTACAGTTGAAAATATGGTTGTTGAGAATGCTAACTGGCTTTATTTCTGTCCTTGGTACGGTGAGCATCTTATGGATGCAAGATATCAAGATGCAAAAACACTTAGCGGAATATATAACAGTGATTACTGTATAACTCTTGATGAACTTCCGGAGGATTTGTATGTTCTCAAAGCTGATACCACAAAGTCAACAGATGTGACTGAATCAACAACTACAGCTGTAGTTCCAACTGGTACAGTTACAAATAAAACAATATATGGCGATGCAAATAATGATGGCACTGTTGATGTTGCTGATGTAGTAGCTTCTGCTGCATATGTAGGAAATCCTGAAGGCAATAAACTTGATGCACAGGGTCTTATAAATGCTGATGTTCATAATGTTGGCAATGGTATTACAGCTGATGATGCTCTTGCAATTCAGCAGTATCTTGCAAAGATAGTAAAAGAACTTCCTGTAAAATAAAAAATATTTATATTAAAATAATGGGCGGTCATTGACCGCCTATATATTTTTAATGTCTGGAGTGATTTGAATGTTTTTGTTATTTTTAGTAGCACTCTGGTATTTGATATTGATACTGGGTATTAAATGTACAATACAATTTGGAATATCAAAAAGATTTGGAGATATGTTTATAGGTATAATTTTTATCATTTTATATCTTGTTGTTTCATTTTTTGTTGCGGATTTTTTATGCAAGCTTGATGATAAAAAGATAGCCAAACGTAAAAGAGAATACAGAGAAAAATACATCAGTGATATTGAACTGGAAGATGAAAAATACGGAAAAATGATTTTTGAAAAAGATTCCAATACTGAGACAATGGAATTAAAAGATGTTAATCTGCCGTCTTTTGGTAATCATATTATAAAGAATTTTGTAATTAATGATTGTGATTGCTGTAATGAAAATATGAAAAATCTGATATTCAGAAATCTTGATGAAGTTTATAATAACAGCGAAAAGATACTTGAAGATTTACATAATGAAATAAAAGATATATATGACGATGAGGATATAAGAGATTCTGACGGAAATCTTATGAGTATGGATTATATAAAGGAAAAATTAATTTTAGATTATATAAATGTATATCTGAGTGAAGATAGTTGTATTATTGAACTTTTAGGCAGTATGGATAATGATATTGATGACCATATAGCTGAACACGGTATAACAGCAAGTATTGATATTCAGAATAATAAATATGATTATTTTTCAGGTTAATATTAAGAAAGGAAAATCACAATGGGAAAAACATTTTTTATTGCAGATACACATTTTGGTCATAAATCAATAATTGACTATGAAAACAGGCCATTTAAAAATATATCGGATATGGATAATATACTTATTTCTAACTGGAACAACACAGTTTCTGAAAATGACACTGTTTTTTTACTGGGAGATTTGTCTGCATATTCTCAGGAAGAAACAAAAAAGATTTGTAATATGTTAAATGGTCATAAATTTCTGATAATGGGAAATCATGATACTGAATCTGAAAAATATTATTATGACTGTGGTTTTGAAAGTGTAAGCAAATATCCTATTATATATGAGAATTTCTGGATATTATCTCACGAGCCTATGTATATAAATGTAAATATGCCATATGCAAATATTTTCGGTCACGTTCACAGCAATCCTATATATAAGGATTTTTCAGAAAGAAGTTATTGTGTTTCAGCAGAAAGAATTGATTATACACCTATTGACTTTCAGAAAATAAAAGAAATTATTGAAAGAGAGAATAAGAAATGAGACTTATAATAATACGTCACGGCGACCCCGATTATGAAAAAGATTCCCTTACTCCTACAGGCTGGAATGAAGCAGAACTCTTATCTGAAAAAATAGCCTGTATGAATGTTAAGGATTACTATGTTTCACCTCTTGGCAGGGCAAGGGATACAGCATCATTAACTTTGAAGAAATGCGGACGTACTGCAAAAATTCTGGACTGGCTCAGGGAATTTGATTTTAAGGTAGATGAAGAACGACCTGTAGTATGGGATATGCTTCCCTCTGACTGGACTTCAGTACCTGAATATTATGATAAAGATAACTGGTATGATGTAGAAAAAATGAAAAATGCTGATATAAAATCAGGTATAGAATATGTAAATATCGGACTTGATAAAATTCTTGAGGAACACGGTTATAAGCGTGAAAATAATATTTACCATGCAGTTAATCCAAATGAAGATACAATAGTAATGTTTTGTCATTTTGGGGTTGAATGCATAATGCTCGGACATCTTCTTGGTATATCTCCGATGGTTCTCTGGCACGGATTTATTGCACCTCCTACATCTGTTACCACTCTTATTACTGAAGAACGTCGTGAGGGTATAGCATATTTCAGATTAAATGGGTTCGGTGACGTTTCGCATCTTCAAGAGCCGTCATTTGCAGGAAGATTCTGTGAAATGTTTTCCAATAAGGAACAGCGTCATGATTGATTATAAAAAATATCCCCTGATTTTTAAAACAATCAGGGGACATTTTTATTTGTTTTTATGGGTGTGACATAAGGAGCTATTTGGACAGCAACCACAGTTGCATCCACATGAGGATTTTCCATTTTTTTTATCTTTCACAAGTTTGAATATAACACCTGTAATTAAAGCAATAAGTATAATGGCAATAATAAATGTAGCCATAAAAATCAACCTCTTTTATTCAATTAATTTATACGTACTTTGGATTTAAGTGAAGTACTTTCTTTGTATGGTTTAAAGAGCATAAATACTATAATTACAGTAAAAAGTATTGCAAATATAAGACCTACAGGAGAAGCATTTCCATTTATAAGAGAACCAAACTGATAAATTATAAGTGAAATTGCATATGCAAAAACACACTGATATCCGATAGCAAATGCAGTCCATTTTGGATTATTCATTTCACGTTTTATAGCACCTATAGCTGCAAAGCAAGGAGCACAAAGAAGATTGAATACAAGGAATGAATATGCAGAGAGTGCCGAGAAGCTTGATGCAAGAACTTCCCAGATTTCATCACCATTATCTGAAAGCTCACCAGAGAAATGGAAGAGTGTTCCAAAAGTAGCAACAACATTTTCTTTTGCAATAAGACCTGTTACAGTAGCAACTGCGGTTTTCCAGTCGCCCCAGCCAAGAGGAGCAAATATCCATGCAAAAAGATTTCCTATTTTTGCAAGAACTGAATTTTCGAGGTCTTCTATCATTCCGAAAGAACCATTTTCAATACCGAATCCCTGTAAGAACCAAAGAATTACTGTGGATAATAAAATAATAGTACCGGCTTTTTTTATGAATGACCAGCCTCTTTCCCACATAGAACGAAGAACATTTCCAACAGTCGGAAGATGATAAGCAGGAAGTTCCATAACAAATGGTGCAGGGTCGCCAGAGAATATTTTTGTCTTTTTAAGCATAATGCCTGATATTATAATAGCACCAATTCCGATAAAATATGCAGATGTTGCAACCCAGCCGGCATTATTGAAGAATGCACCGACTATAAGTCCTATTATAGGAAGTTTTGCTCCACACGGAATGAAAGTTGTAGTCATAATAGTCATACGTCTGTCACGTTCATTTTCAATTGTACGACTTGCCATTATTCCTGGAACTCCACAACCTGTACCAATAAGCATAGGTATGAAGGATTTTCCGGAGAGTCCGAATTTTCTGAAAATTCTATCCATAACAAATGCGATTCTTGCCATATATCCGCAGGATTCGAGAAATGCAAGGAATATAAATAATACAAGCATTTGAGGAACAAATCCAAGAACTGCTCCTACACCTCCGATAATACCATCAACTATGAGAGATGAAAGCCAGTCAGCACAGTTAATCTTTTCAAGAAAATTGCCAATAATCGTAGGAATACTCCAGCTTTCACCACCAAATAATCCATCATTAGTCCAGTCTGTAGCCCAGCTTCCTACTGTAGTAATTGATACATAATATACAATGAACATTACAACTGCAAAAATCGGAAGTGCAAGGAATCTGTTGGTAACTATTTTATCGATTTTATCTGATACTGTAAGACCGCCTTTACTTTTCTTTTTATAACAGTTTTTAATAACGTTTGCTATGTACAGATATCTTTCATTTGTAATTATGCTTTCTGAATCGTCATCCATTTCTTTTTCAGCATTTTTAATATCGTTTTCAATATGTGACATTGTATCAGGATTTATATTAAGTTGTTCAAGAACCTTTTCATCACGTTCAAATATCTTTACAGCAAACCATCTCTGCTGTTCTTCTGGAATATCATGCAATACAGCTTCTTCTATATGAGCTATTGCATGTTCAACACAGCCTGAAAAAGAGTGATTCGGAACAGAAATATTTTCAGATTTTGCAATATTAATAGCTTTTTGAACCGCTTCCTGAATGCCAGTATTTTTTAAAGCTGATATTGCCACAACTGGACAGCCTAATTCTTTTGAAAGCTGATCCATATTAATTGAATCACCGTTTTTATTTACAATATCCATCATATTAATTGCTATGACAACAGGTATTCCAAGTTCAAGAAGTCCAGTAGTTAAGTAGAGATTTCTTTCGAGGTTAGTACCATCAATAATATTTAAAATAGCATCTGGACGTTCATTGATAAGAAAATTTCTTGCGACAACCTCTTCAAGAGTATATGGAGAAAGAGAGTATATGCCAGGAAGGTCAGTTATAATTATATCCTTATGATTTTTAAGTTTTCCTTCTTTTTTTTCAACAGTAACACCTGGCCAGTTTCCTACAAACTGATTAGAACCAGTAAGGGCATTAAAAAGAGTAGTTTTACCACAGTTAGGATTTCCGGCAAGAGCAATTTTAATTTCTTTATTAGCCATTCCTTCTTAATCATTCCTTTCAAAATTTATTACAGGTCAGTTTCTATAAGTTCTGCATCAGCACGTCTTAATGAAAGTTCATATCCTCTTACAGTGATTTCGAGAGGGTCGCCAAGTGGAGCAACTTTTCTTATGTAAATTTCAGTACCTTTAGTAATTCCCATATCCATAATACGTCTTTTAACAGCACCTTCTCCAGTAATTTTTTTTACTTTTAATGTCTGACCTATTTTAGCTTCTTTAAGTGTCATAAAAAACATTATTCCTTTCACATTTATTTTTTCAGGTTTAAACCATTATTTTTACAGCCATTTCTCTGCTGACTGCAACTCTTGAATCTTTAATATTTACTATAAGATTTCCGCTGATTTCGTTTATAACAATAACTACAGCACCGGCAACAAATCCAAGATTTTCAAGAAATTTTTTTGTTTCTGGATTTCCGCCGATTTTCTTTATTATATTTTCTTCACCAGCATTTGTCATTGTTAAAGGAAGCATAATAAACATCTCCTGTTAGATATGAATTTAATTTTAAGCAGTTAGTTTTTGATAACCATTAATTATAAGATTAGCACTATCTAACTCAAATGTCAAGAGGAATATCTTATTTTTGTCAAAGTTATTATTTTAAAGTTAGTTTTATATAACCTATTTGTATATTTTTACATTTTAATTTTAATTTTTACAGTATTTTTCAAGCACAGATTTTAATGCACTCACACTTGCTGTATGAACATTTTCAATCTGAAAATTAGACTTGTTTGCTTTCTGTTTAACTCCATTTAGCATTTTATGGGAACAGCTATTAGTAAATACAACTACCAAATCAGGATTGCCAAGTTTGCTTTCAAAATCAGTTGGCATTTTTATAAATACTTTTGCTTTACAGTCATAAGATTTGCATATTTCTTTATATCTTGATGACATTCTGTCATTTCCTCCTACAAGAATAACACTCATTAATAAAACCTCCTTTTAATTTATTCAGTTATATTCAGCTAACCTGATAACAGAATATCATATCTTGAAATTTATGTCAAGATAATTTTTTTATCTGTGTAAAAAAATACAAAAAATGTCGTATTTAATATTAGTGCCTTGTTGAAATACAACAAAAAAATATGCATTGGTTGTTAGCCACAGTTTACAGATATATTAATCTTTATATTGACTTTTATGGCTTATGAGATTATAATGAATGTATTAAATAAGAAAGGATTTGATTTATATGGCAAAAGAATTAAAAACAAATGCAATGCGTATTCTTGATAAACTTAAAATAAATTATACATTTAATACTTATGAATGTAAAGAATTTATTGATGGAGTTCATATTGCGGATATGCTCAATCAGTCTTATGAAAAAAGCTTCAAAACTATAGTTTGTGTTGGAAAAAGCGGTGAATATTTTGTATTTGTATTGCCTGTGGATAAGAGTATTGATTTGAAAAAGGCATCAAAATCGGTAGGCGAAAAATCACTTGAACTTCTTCATGTAAAAGATATAAATAAAGTTACTGGATATATAAGAGGAGGCTGTACTCCTATAGGTATGAAAAAACAGTACAAAACAGTTATACATAGCAGTGCGAAAAATTTTGATGAAATAATTATCAGTGGAGGAAGAATAGGAATACAGCTATTTATTTCGCCTGATGATTTATGCAGAGCTGTCAACGGGAAATACAGTGATATTATATTATAATTATTTTGCACCATCTCTTTTTATAACTACAGCAATTGTTTTGAAAGCTATTTTTGTATCGAGTAACAATGAACGTTCTTTTATGTATTTAATATCAGACTGTACACCCTTTTCGAATTCTACATTGCTTCTTCCCTCACACTGACATATACAGGCTAATCCGGCTTTTACAAGAAGACGGTTCATATGTTCAGGAGTGTACATCACTATTTCACGTGGAAGAGCTGGACGAGGACCGATAAATGACATCTCACCTTTAAGAACATTCCAAAGCTGAGGGAGTTCATCAATAGAAGTCTTTCTGATAAAAGAACCTATTTTAGTAATTCGTGGGTCATTTTCGTTTTTAAAAGCAAGTCCGTCAGTTTCGTTCATTTTCTGGACATCTTTGAATTTTTCTTCAGCGTCAATGCACATAGAACGAAATTTGTACATTTTAAAAGGTTTTCCGTTTTCGGTAAGTCTGATTTGTGAAAATATTGGATTTCCTTTATCATCATGATATATAATCAATGCAATTGCCCCCATTGGAATTATAAGAATTGTAAGGAAAAGTGCTGAAAAAAATATATCGAGACCTCTTTTTATTATCTTATAGGCTTTTCCGCCTGCTGGTTTTACAGAGCTGTATTTTAACGTCTCTTTTATTCCCTCACAGAGAAGCGACAATCCTCTTTTGTCAAAATCAAGTATAGGATAATTTGTAATTCCCTCTTTATTTTCTTTAAGGGCATTAAGTGTTATGACATTAACCAATTTTTCAGTCGAGGTAGTTTCTTTAATATTATTATTTTTTGACATAGCAGTTATCTCCCAAAAAAATGATATTATTTTTTATACCGATCTCTTAGACGCATCTCCGAGCCCACGGGGCCGTACTAGAGATCGTATGCCGTCTT